>DASQRI010000281.1:0-2340 GCA_035642975.1 Mycobacterium sp. | reverse complement strand
GGAGTCCTCCCAGCCTGACGACCCGGTCGCGCAGCTTCATGGGCTGGCCGCCCGGTTGACGGACGACCTGGCCCGCGCGGACCTGGACGCGATGCGCGGTGAGATCCCGTTGCGCCAAGCGCTGAGGTTTCCGGTCTTCGGGCTGACCATTCACGTCTGGGACATCTACCACTCACAGCACCGACCGGTCGACGTTCCCGACGACCTGCTGGCGTTTTGCCGTCAGGTGGTCGAGTCGGTGCCCGAAGACGAGCTGCGGCGGCCGGGCATGTTCGGACCCGCCCAACCCGTTCCCGACGATGCGACACCGACCGCCCGCCTGATGGGCTTCGTTGGGCGCCCGGTCTAAGACGTCAAATGCGCGCTGCCGTCGTCTAGTTCGTTTCGGCGCAGATTCATCGGGGTGACCGCGGGAACGTCGCCGCCGGCGACCACGGCCCGGGTGATGGGCGTGAGCGCCTGGAACAGCGCCTCCACTTCGTCGTCACTGAGCGCGTCGAGCGCCGACAGCGCAAGGGCGTCGGTGGTTGATTCGATGTGGTCCTTCAGTTCCCGGCCGGCCGCGGACAGCGCCCCGTCGTCGTCGAGCAGCCCGCGTTCGGTCAGACGCTGTTCGTGGTGACGCCATTCCGCTTCGTCGTAGTCGCGGCTGGCCGCGATGTAGTCACGCGGAATCCGGCCTGCCACAGCATGTAGGACGTTGGATTCCCGACCTGAGACGCCAGCGGCGGACAGCGCCGTGAAGTGCGCGTCGCCACGGTGCTCACGTAACAGCGTCGCGGCATGCCACAGCGCCGCCAGCGGATCGTTCGGCCACGGCAGGGCCCGATTCGCCGCGAACAGGGGCCGTCCGTCGACCGATAACCCGCGTGCCGCCTTGCCGGCCAATTCGGCTGCCACGGTGACATTTTCGTCTGTGTTGATGCCGTACCGGTGCAGCGCTGCGATCGCCGACCCCTGCCGGGCGCGCAGCGCGGCTTCGGGGCCGGCGATCTGCCATGCCGCCGGCAGCGCCTTGGCGACCCGCTGAGGGGAGAAGTTGTAGAAGATCGCCGTCACCACCTCGGTCGGTACCTCGCCCAGCGGCGCCGACCGTGCGGCGAAGTAGCCCATCCAATAACCCCGGTAACCCAACCCGTCCAGCGCCTCGCGCGCCTCCGGCGCGAAATATGTCACTTGATGCACCGGCTCGAAACGATCGACGAAGCGTCGCGCCAGTCCTGGTTCTCTGTGCACGGTCGCAAGCCTAGTCTGGAGGCGATTGAGCCCCAGGAGGCCAGGTACCCATGGAGATCATCGCCTCTGCTCCGGCCCGGGTGGGTCTCGGCGAGATCGCTGACTGGGCATCACGTATCGAGCGCATCGGGTTTGACGTCATCCACATCGCCGAGACCATCCACGATCCGTTCACCATTGCAGCGATGGCCCTGACCCATACCAAGCGTCTGACGGTTCGCACCAGCATGGCGCTGGCATTTCCCCGCAGTCCGATGATCATGGCGTATGCGGCCTGGGATCTTGCGAAATACTCCAACGGCCGGTTCCAGTTGGGGATCGCGTCCCAGGTGCGCGGCAACATCGTCGGCCGCTTCTCCGCTCCGTGGTCGGAGCCGGTGTCGCGCCTTGGCGACTACATCGAATCGCTGCGCGCGATCTTTCACGCGTTCCAAACCGGTGAGCCACTCAACTACGCAGGGAAGTACTACCGATTCAATCGATTACAGCCATACTTCAACCCCGGTCCGATCGACCATCCCATCCCGCAAATCTGGACCGGCGGGGTCAATCGGAAGATGTGTGTTCTCGCCGGCGAATTGTCCGACGGCTTCGTGTGCCATCCCACCAATTCCCATCCGAGGATCCTGACCGCGCGCATCCTTCCCGCGATTGCCGAGGGCGTCCGAGCAGCCGGACGTGAGCGGGCGCCGGCCGTCGTCGCCAACGCGCAACCCATGATGGCCGCCACCCTCGATGAAATCGAAGAACAGCGCGAGCCGCGTCGTGGCGAATTAGCCTTCCTCTACAGCACACCCGCCTATCGTCGGCAGTTGGAAGACTTCGGCCTGGCAGAACTCGGCGAAGCGCTGAGCGAGATGGCCCGTCGCCGCGAGTGGGGCGACCTGGCCAACCACCTCACCGACGAGGTGATGAACCGTGTTGTCCCGCAAGGCACTTACTCCGAAATCGCCGACATCCTCACGGAGTGGTACTCGGGACTGTGCACCGGGCTCAACCTGCCTGTCCCGGCAGACGATGAGCAGGACGCTGCGCTCGCTGAACTCGTCCGACGGTGCAAGACGATCCCCACTATCGCTTCAAAGGAGGCGCCATGAGCGACCA
>DASQRI010000280.1:0-4571 GCA_035642975.1 Mycobacterium sp. | reverse complement strand
CACCTGCGCATCGACGTCGACGCCCAGTCCCTTCATCGCCGCGTGGGTGGCGTCGATGTCGCTCGTGGTCAACGTGATACCGGTGTTCGCCGGCTGCACCGGTCCGCTATCCGGCGGCGGTGGAGCAAGCGCGATGCCGGTCGTACCCTCGGGTGGGTAAACCTCGATCCACCGGTAGCCGCCACCGAACGGCTGATCGGTTCGCTTCTCGAACCCGAGCGACTCGTAAAACGCGACCGCTTCGTCCTGCTCGACTGTCGGCACGCACACCAGGCTCATCGTCGTCAGGCCGGTTGTCGTGGTGGTCATCTTGCTCCTTCTGGTTGGGCGGTTCCATATGCTTTGGCGATGTCCTGCGAACCGGCCCAGCGGCTGTACGTTGGTGACTGCGGCCAGCCGTCCGGCGAATCCTGCCACTCTTCCTGACGCCCGTACGGCAGTAAGTCGATCAACGCGAACGTGTGACTCAGTTGTTCGGTGCCGCGCCCGTTGGTGTGCCAGCTTCGATAGACCCGATCACCTTCGCGCAGAAAGACATTTACGGCGAAGCCACCGCCCGCAGGGGCGCCGACATCCTCGCCAAACGAGCTGTTGGCAGTCGAGTACCACGTCATCTGGTTGCCCACGCGGCGTTTGTAGGCGAGTGCTTCGTCAAGAGGCCCTTGGGTGACGATGACAAACCGGGCGTCGTAGTTGTCCAGGAACTCCAGCCGGGTGAACTGCGAGGTGAAGCCAGTACACCCAGGGCACTGCCATTCCTCACCCGGAAACCACATGTGGTTGTACACGATCAGCTGCGATTTCCCGTCGAACACGTCGACCAACCGCACCGGTCCGTCCTCGCCGTCCAGAACGTAGTCCCGCATCTCGACCATCGGCAGCCGCCGTCGCTGCGCGGCGATCGCGTCTAGCTCGCGGGTGGCCGCCTTCTCCCGGACCCGAAGTGCATCCAATTCGCGTTGCCACGCCTCGTTATCCACGACCGGCGGCAATCCTGCGGTTTCCACGACAACCCTCCGTTTGCTATGTTCACGCCGTCCACATGGTATGTTCACACCGTACACTTCGACCCTGAGGAGGGTCAAGCGTTGACTGAGGCAAAGACCGGTTACCACCACGGAGATCTGCGCGCGGCATTGATCGACGCCGGACTTCAACTCACCCGCGCCGGTGGACCGGAGGCACTCACCATCCGGGAAGCGACTCGGCGAGTTGGTGTTTCGCCTAACGCGGCGTACCGCCACTTCGCCGACCGTGAGGCATTGCTCAGAGCGGTTGCGACAGCTATCCAATCCCGGATGGCGACGCGGATGCAAATTTCGGTACGCCGACGCGGCTCAGCCGGCCAGCAGGCGCGCGATCGGTTGCGAGCGGTCGGGCTGGGCTATATCGGGTTCGCGTTGGACGAGCCTGGTTGGTTCACGTCGGCATTCTTTGGATCCGACGCTGCGAACAAAACGGCTGTGGCCCTACCGTATGTCGCGTTGATCGAGGCGCTGGACGCGATGGTGGAATCCGGAGTGCTTTCACCCTCGCGACGCGACGGGGCCGAGTGGCCGTGCTGGTCGGCCGTGCACGGGTTCGCCGAACTGGCCCTCCACGGACCACTGCGCGGCGCGAGGCGCCGTGAGGTGGAATCGCTGGCTCAGCGTACGGTCGACGACATCATCGCCGGCATTACAACCGCTCGATGATGGTGACGTTGGCGGTGCCGCCGCCCTCGCACATCGTCTGCAGGCCGTAGCGGCCGCCGGTGCGTTCCAGCTCATTGAGCATGGTGGTGAATAGCTTTGCGCCGGTTGCGCCCAGCGGATGACCGAGCGCGATCGCGCCGCCGTTGGGGTTGACCTTGTCCGGGTCGGCCTTGATCTCCTTGAGCCAGGCCAACACGACCGGCGCGAACGCTTCGTTGATCTCGACGACGTCGATGTCATCGATGGACAGCCCGGTCTTCTCCAGGGCGTAGCGGGTGGCCGGAATCGGCCCGGTCAGCATGAATACCGGGTCAGCGCCGCGGGCACTGATGTGGTGGATGCGCGCTCGCGGGGTGAGCTTGTGGTCCTTGACGGCCCGCTCGGACGCCAGCAGCACCGCGCTTGCGCCGTCGGAGATCTGGCTGGCCACCGCCGCGGTCAGCCGGCCACCTTCGGACAGCGTCTTCAGCGTGGCCATCTTCTCCAGCGAAGTTTCCCGCGGGCCTTCGTCGATCCGGAACCCGTCCACCGCGATGATCTCGTTGTCGAAGTGCCCGCCGCGAATGGCGGACAATGCCCGCTCGTGACTGGTGAGCGCGAACTGCTCCATCTCTTCGCGGGACAGGTTCCACCGTTCGGCGATCAACTCGGCGCCGCGGAACTGCGAGATCTCCTGATCGCCGTATCGGTGCAGCCAGTTCTTCGACTCGCTGGTCGGCGAGGTGAACCCGAACTCTTTGCCGACCACCATCGCCGACGCGATCGGGATCTGGCTCATGTTCTGCATGCCACCGGCCAGGATCAGGTCGGCGGTGTCCGACAGGATCGCTTGCGCACCAAAGGAGATCGCCTGCTGGCTTGAGCCGCATTGCCGGTCCACGGTGACGCCGGGAACCTCCTCCGGATAGCCGGCAGCCAGCCACGTATTGCGACCGATGTTGCCGGCCTGACCGCCGAGGGCGTCCACGCAGCCGACCACCACGTCGTCAACGGCTCCGGGGTCGACGTCGACGCGTTCGAACAGCCCATGAAATGCGGCCACCCCCAGGTCGATCGGATGTACGCCGGCAAGTGACCCGTTGCGCTTACCGACAGCGGTGCGCACAGCATCGACGACGTATGCCTGATTGTTCGTGGCCATTTCAACTTCCTTCTTTGGTAATTCCACCTAAAACGATAGCGAGGTACTGCTGACCCACCTGCTCTGCGGTGAGCGGTCCACCGGGCTGGTACCAGCGCACCGATACCCAGGTGGTATCGCGGATGAACCGGTAAACCAGATCGACGTCGAGATCGGGACGCAGATACCCTTCCTCGATTCCTTGATGCAACACGTCGACCCACATCTTGCGCTGCTGTTTGTTCAGATCCTCGAGGTAGGAGAACCGGGGCTGCGGCAGAAGCCGCTTGGCCTCGTCCTGGTAGATGACGACCTCGGCATGCCGGTTCTCGATCGCGTCGAACGACGCCATGAACAGGCCCTTGAGTCGCTCTAGTGGATTCGGCTGCGTGTCAACGATTTCCTGGTAGCGGGCGAAGAGCCAGTCCATGAATTTCCGCAGCACCTCATCGACCATCTCCTCCTTGGAAGAGAAGTGGTGATACAGGCTGCCGGACAAAATGCCCGCACTGTCAGCGATGTCGCGCACGGTGGTGGCGCGTAGCCCGCGTTCGGCGAACATTGTCGCGGCGAGTTCCAGTAACTCGTCGCGGCGGCTGTTCGGCGGGCTCAGTTCGGTCATGGGTGTTGGCTCGATACCGAAATCACTTCTCCAGTCAGGTAACTGGAGTAGTCGCTGGCCAGGAAGGCGATGGTGGCCGCCACCTCCCACGGCTCGGCCGCCCGGCCGAACGCCTCGCCGGCCGACAACTGATCGAGCAGTTCCGTCGAGCTGGTCTTGTCCAGGAACTTGTGTCGGGCGATGCTCGGTGACACCGCATTGATCCGCACGCCATATTCGACGGCTTCGATTGCGCTGCAACGAGTCAACGCCATGACGCCGGCTTTGGCCGCCGCATAGTGGGACTGCGAATGCTGGGCGCGCCAGCCGAGAACGCTGGCGTTGTTCACGATCACGCCGCCGTGATCGGCGTCGCGGAAGTAGCGCAGCGCCGCACGGGTGGTGCGGAAGACCGACGTCAGCGTCACATTCAGGACGCGGTCCCATTCGTCGTCCCCCATGTCGACCACCGGGGTCTGACCACCCAAGCCGGCGTTGTTGACCAGCACGTCGAGACGGCCCATCCGCGCGGTGGTGGATGCGATCAGCGCATCAACCTGCGCTGTGGACGTGACGTCGCACAGCACGCTCTCGACCCGACCCAGACCCAAAGCCGTCAGCTCGTCCCGGGTTTCGCCCAGCCGCCGTTCGTGATGGTCGGAGACGACGACATCCGCGCCTTCGGCGAGCGCCCGACGGGCGGTGGCCGATCCGATGCCGGTGCCGGCCGCCGCCGTGACGATCACGACCTTACCGTTCAGAAGTCCGTGTCCGGCAACTTCTTTCGGCGCAACCGCCAACGTCATCGAGCCTCCCTGGGTAGGCCAAGCACACGCTCGGCGATGATGTTGCGCTGAATCTCGTTGGAGCCGCCATAGATGGTGTCCGCGCGGGTGAACAGATAGAGCCGCTGCCACTCGTCGAAGTCGCCGCCGTCCAACACCATGCCGGCCTTGCCCCGCACATCCATGGCGATCTCACCGAGATCGCGATGCCAATTGGCCCACAACAACTTCGAGACGTTGTCCTGCCCGGGCTGTTCGACGTCCATGGTCGCCAGGGCGTACGAGCGCATTGCCCGTAGGCCGGCCCAGGACCGGGTCAGGCGTTCGCGAATCAGCGGATCGTCAGCGGCGCCGGTGTGTTTGGCGAGCTC
>DASQRI010000279.1:0-3214 GCA_035642975.1 Mycobacterium sp. | reverse complement strand
AATGTTTGTGGCCCGCACACCGGGTGGTGTGCGGGCCACAGGGTCGTGCGGGGGTTAGGCCCAGCTGCCGCCGACGGCGGCGTCGGTGGAACTCATGTTGTTGCCGGCGTTTTGCACGTTTTGGCCGTGGGAGTTGGCCTGTTGGTAGATGACCTGGAAGTTGCGACCCAACTGGGTGATGAACTCCTGGCAGGCCACCGAACCCGAGCCGCCCCAGAAGTCACCGGCGGCCAGCACATCGCGCACGATGGACTGGTGCTCCTGCTCCAACGAAGCGGCCTGGGAACGGATCATCGCGCCGTGGGCATCCACGTCGCCGAACTGGTAGCTAATCGACATGCTGTTCTCCTAAAGGGTTTCGAGGATCGGGCTAGCTGGACAGGAGGTGCTGAGAGGCCTGCTCTTGGCTCTCGTAGTTGTTGGCGTCGCGGATCAACCCGTCACGCACACCGTGCAGCATGTTGACGATGTTGCGGAAGGCCTGATTCATCTGGCCCATGGTGTCATAGGACGTCATCTGCGCCGTCCCGCTCCAGCCCGCACCGGCGATGTTCTGCGAAGACGCCCACATCTTGCGGGCCTCGTCCTCCACCGTCTGGGCGTGCACATCGAAACGGCCCGCCATCGACCGCATCTCGTGCGGGTCAGTCATAAAACGTGCAGGCATTTCCTGGTCTCCTTATCGTCATGTGATCGACTTGTGCGGCACCCGAAACCGCCTGATGCACACGCTACGACCTGGCGATGAACGCGCGGCTTCAGACACGTGACAAGTTGTTCTTTTTTGTTATTTGGCTGGGGACCGTTGAACCGGTGCCTCGCCCGGCGAGCGCTACGAAGTTCGGGTACCGTACCTGGCAATTCGGGACTGCGGGAGGGCGTGATGACGGTCGCTGAGCCGATCATTGTCGTGCTCGGGCCCTGGTGCGGCGGCACGTCGGCCGTCGCCAAAGTGCTTCATCATCTTGGGGTATTGATGGGCACACGATTTGATGTTGGTGTCCGCGAGCTGGACGACACCTGGGAGGACACGGATCTCAGCCTGTTGTGCCGCAGGGCTTTCAGCGAGCCTGGTGGTGAGCTGTTAATGGATGCTCAAACCTTGAGAATGAAACTTCGAGATTGGGCCGTCAACCATCGCCATGCCGCCCATGTCGCGGAACGTCCGCCCGGTGTGAAGCACCCCGCTCTTTGCGTCGCGGTGGACTACATCCGGGAAGCCTGGGGTCCGCTGACACCGGTTGTGGTAGACCGACCCGCAGCCAACGTCGTGGCGTCGCTGAATCGACTTGGATGGTGGAAGGACGAAAAGGAGCGGGCTGAGTCGACGGCTCAATTGATCGCCGCCCGCGACCGCGCGCTGGCCGGCGTTGCGACCGTGCGGGTCGATTTCGAGGAACTTCGCTCTGCGCCCGCCACTGTGATCCGCCGTCTCGCTGGCGATTTGGGCCTCAAGATAACCGACGCTCAATTCGAGGCGGCCGTTAGCAGTGTGGTGCCCGCAGCTGACGTCCCCCGAGACGTCGATCCGCACCAGCGGCTCATCGAGCGTTTCCTGACGGAAGCGGAGAGCAACCCCGACGATCCACTACCCGTGCATATGCTGGCGCAGCTCTACTTCAATACTCAAGACTTCGCCAACGCGCGCAGATACTCCGAACGGCTGATTGAGATCGGGGCTGACGACGAGAACACCTTCTTGGCGATGCTCCGGATTGCCCAGTCGATGGACAAACTCGACACACCGTGGCTCGACGTCCAGGACGCGTACATGCGGGCCTGGGAGTTTCGACCGACCCGCGCCGAACCCTTCTATCGCATCGCCAGACACTACAGCGTCGCACAACGCTACCGGCTCGGCCACTTATTCGCTGAACGCGCCGCCCAAATCCCGCTGCCCGCAGATGACATGGTTGTTCACGACCCAGCTATCTACGCCTGGCGCGCCATGGACGAGCAGGCGGTGTGCGCGTCCGGGATGGGCAGGCATTCCGAGGCGTTCAACCTGTGCCGGCGCCTGCTAGGCCGCCCCGACATCCCCGACGATGACCGAAACAGGATTGCGGCCAACCGCGACGTGTCGGTTCCGGCCATGCTCGAAGCGACATCGTTATACCCAGAAACGTTGGTGCGCAACCTTATCAACGGGCCACGCGATCCCGACGTTACCGTCGGCATGATCGCCGGACCGAACTGGCCCGCCACCGCAGCCACACTGAATTCATTTCTGCACTGCTGCATTGACGTGACAAAGGTCGGACGCTTCCTTGTGTTCGACCACGGCCAAACACCGGGAGATCGCACGATCCTGCGTCAGCGCTACCCGTTCCTCGAATTTGTCGAGTGCGCCGAGGGGGCCGATCTTCGCGAGCACATCCACGGGCGCTACTGGCTTGACCTGGACCAAGGGTGGCGGTTCTTCGCCCCCGACAATTACATCACCCGGCTCACCGCGATCCTCGACGCCGAACCTGAGGTGTTCCAAGTGGGAGTTAACCTTGCCGACGCGACCAGCCTCATGGGCGTCAGCGCCCCCGAGGCAACGGTGCGCCGGACGCCGGATGGCGGCCGTTACGTCCTGACCGGCGTGATGGCCGATGGTCCGGCGATGTACGACACCGGGCGACTGGATCAGGCCGGCAGCCTTGAAGTTGCCGCAACTCTCGACGAAGTCCTGTGCGTCAACCGCGCTGATTAAAGCCTCGGCAGTCAGCGTCGTTGCGTGGCAATAACTTTAGTGCCGCGTCAACTGTTTCGACGATGAGCTAGGAACGGTAGAAATGTTTGTGGCCCGCACACCGGGTGGTGTGCGGGCCACAGGGTCGTGCGGGGGTTAGGCCCAGCTGCCGCCGACGGCGGCGTCGGTGGAGCTCATGTTGTTGCCGGCGTTTTGCACGTTTTGGCCGTGGGAGTTGGCCTGCTGGTAGATGACCTGGAAGTTACGACCCAACTGGGTGATGAACTCCTGGCAGGCCACCGAACCCGAGCCGCCCCAGAAGTCGCCGGCGGCCAGCACATCGCGCACGATGGACTGGTGCTCTTGCTCCAACGAAGCGGCCTGGGAACGGATCATCGCGCCGTGGGCATCCACGTCGCCGAACTGGTAGCTAATCGACATGGTGTTCTCCTAAAGGGTTTCGAGGATCGGGCTAGCTGGACAGGAGGTGCTGGGAGGCCTGCTCTTGGCTCTCGTAGTTGTTGGCGTCGCGGATCA
>DASQRI010000278.1:0-6145 GCA_035642975.1 Mycobacterium sp. | reverse complement strand
GCCCGGCGGGCCTACGAAGACCGCGCGCAACACGCGACGGGCGTCGTCGAACACAAGGACTGATCAGCGCCCGCGTGGCGCATACATGATCACGCCGACTCCGGCCAGGCACACCGCCGCGCCGATGATGTCCCACCGGTCTGGTCGAAACCCGTCCAGCGCCATGCCCCAGGCCAGCGACCCGGCGACGAACACGCCGCCGTAGGCAGCCAGCACGCGGCCGAATTGTGGATCGGCTTGAAAGGTCGCGACAAAGCCGTAGGCGCCCAACGCGATCACGCCGAGGCCGGCCCAGATCCATCCGCGATGCTCGCGGACGCTCTGCCACACCAGCCAGGCGCCGCCGATCTCGAACAGCGCGGCCACCGCAAACAGCACGATTGATCTGGCGACACTCACCACGTCACCATCGCACCTAGCCCACCGTTGCGGCGCTGAGCGTTCTGATGGTCTGAGATTCGTTGTTCTGGAAGGCTGTTCCGTCCGGTCGCAGCAGATCGTGGAACCACACTTTCGGGACCGCTGAATACGGGTGCTGCCACGAGTCCCACGGAAAGTAGGTCTGCGTTTTGCCGGCCACCAAGCCCCAGTTGATTGCACCGACGTTGTGCCGCTTGGCAATTGGCAAGATCGATTCGATGGTGCTGCCCTGCGTCCGGGCCATGTATTCGGTGCACAGGATGGGTCGGCCATGCGGGGTGAGCTCGCCGATGCGGGACTCGAACGTCGACGGTCCGGCGTACGAGTGGAAGCTGATCACGTCGGAGTTGGCCAGCTGGATGTTTTGGATGGTGGTGCGGCTCCCGGCATCCCAATCGCCGTCCCACACGCCACTGGTCAGGGGCTGACGAGGGTCGACGGCGCGCGCCCAGCTGAAGACCTGCGGAAGCAGATCTGCGACCCGGTCCAGCTTGTCGCTGCGCTCGACGCTGGCATACTGCGGTGCGGGATTGTCGGGTTCATTCCATAGATCCCAACCCAAAACCCGGTCGTCATTGCGGAATTGGGTCATTACTCCGGTGACATAGTCCTGCAGGGTCCGGGTGTAGCGCTTGTCGTCGATGCGTTCAGCGCCGGGGCCCTGCACCCAGCCGGAGTTGTGCACCCCGGGTGTCGGCGCGCGTTGCTGGCCCAGTTTGGGAAACGGGTCCCAGCAGGAGTCGAACAACACGAACAGCGGTTTGATGCGATGGCGGGCGGCGATCCCGACGAACTGCGCCAGACGTGTTTGGAAGCCACGGGAATCCTGTGCCCACAGCTGGTCATGAAGGAAGACCCGCGCCGAATTGAGTCCGTGAAACCGGGCCCAGCCCAGTTCGGTATCGATGCGGCGGGGGTCATAAGTTCCGGGCTGGAACATCTCGAGCTGGTTGATGGCGGTGGAGGTGATGAAGTTGGCGCCGACGGGCCAGCCCTGAGCCTGATACCACGTGTTGGCACGGTCGGGTGACCATCGACTGGACTCCGCCGAGGCGCGCGGCGGCTCCGCCGAAGCGCGCGGCGCCTGCGCCAGAGCCGTTCCTGCCGCCAGCAGCAGGGGCAACTTCAGAACAGTCCGGCGATACACAAAGCGACGATAAGTTCCCGGGGACGCCGTTCCCGGTATTCAAACAGCGCGTCGCGCTACTTTGTTGTGCGAATTGTTATCTCGGCGTCATCAACGCGTCGTGGCCAGCATTCGTTCCAGGGTCAGAGCCTGTGCGCCGGCTGTTACGGACGTCTCTCCGGAGGTCGCGATCATCGCCCAACGTCCGGGTACCACGGCGATTTCCTCGCAGGGCTGCTGGGCGGTCGAGAATTTCGACACCAACGAGCGAATCTTCTCCGCACTCGCGGTGGCCTCTGGGATGAGAACGCGTGTCGCGGCGCCTTCACCGATCGCGGGGTAGCGCGCCATGAACTCGCGCAAGAACAACGCGCCCGTCACTTTCGGGTTGATGTCCTGGACCGCCGCGATGACGGTGTCACCGAACTTTCCGCCCAAGGTGCCGACCGCAAAATCAACGCCACAATGCAACAAACCCAGCCGCTCATGCAGATCGGTCATCGTCTGTCTCAGGCGTGCGTACACGCTCTTGTCCAGCCCCAGCCGCTCCCAATCCGCGGCGCCCACAAAAATATTGCCCTTCCACGACGTGCCGCGCATGAACTGAAGGGTGAGCCCGTCCAGCAATTGGCCTGAGCGCACATGAGCGGACGGCGTCGTCAAAACTTGCTCTCCGCCGATGTGTCTCTCGAAGTACGTGACGTGAGCCTCGAGGACCTGATCGCCGCCTAACTTCCACGCGTTCGTGGCGAGCTCTTCGAGGCGCCGCACGTCGCCGACGTCAATCGAAGGGACGATGCGGCCCCCGTTTCCGCCGTCGGAAGGCTTCAGGCACGCATGCGACAGCCCATAGCGTTCGTTCAAAAGCGCGCCCGCGCGGACAAGATCACGAGTGAAGTCGCAGCGGTTCTCCTGCCACGGCACCGTGTAGCCCGGGACCACCGGGAGTGCAGCCCCCAGCGCTTGAAACGCCTCGCTTGCCCGATGCTCCCGTTCCAGGATGTCCGGAACCGGTTGATCGGCCACCTGGCCGCTGAGGCACAACGCCGACTCGACGGTCGGATGCAGCATGCGCTTGCCGTTCCACACCCCGAGGCGGGAATCGTTGGCATCAACCCGAATTCGTCCGATCCCTGAAGCCCGGGCCAACCAAGCGACCAATATTTGGAACTCGGGCTCGAAGTCGTACGGGCACACCACAGTCGACGGTCGTTCGCGCAGAAATTTGATGATCTGTCGCATGACGGGATCCCGATCCCCACCGTCGACCGCCCGTCGCAAAAGCGCGTGCGACATGTAGTAATGGTCGGTGTCCGCGAGCGTGAGGCGGTGGACGCCTCGCGGTGCAATTGCGTTACGCCACGGGCGAGTTCGCCCGACGACGAGATCGCCGCTGCGCGCAAGATACAGCCCGCGAGTCTCCACGTATGTCGTGAGGTCCGAAACCGGTCGTCCCTCCACCATGGCGCTGAGGTCCGTCTCAAAACTGCGGGCAAACGGGGTGGTCGACTGCACCATCAAGCGAGACTGGCCATCGCTCGGTGACGCGAACTCGACATGTTCCAGCACCACCTCGAGGAGGTCGCAGAGCTCGATCGACAACAACTTGCGACAAGCGATCGCGATGTCGGTCTCATCCAGTCGCACCGGACCGGCATAGCTCTGCCATGCAATTTCGCGTCCGTCGACAACAACAGCCCACTCGTGGAGTTCGCCGGTCAAAGGGTGAGGCGATGCCAGCCCCCGGCGATTGCACGAAATCACTCTGATATCTCCCCATATCTGGCCCAGCGCGGTCAGGCGTGGTGGTTTCAGCCAACACCGGGTCGGCGCCTAATGTTGCCATACGCACCTTCATATCGGAATCGAGCTCTTTGAATACCAAACCCATTAGAACGATTGGGAAACAGCAAGGTGAATAACGTCATAACGTGGTCGGCGCTATAACGCTTGACGGCCGCATCTGGCCAGAAGAAAACGCTGTGAGAATGCTGCCAGCTTTCAGCTCAACGCCTGATCGAGATCGGCGATTAAGTCGTCGGTGCTTTCCAGGCCGACCGAGATTCGAACAACCCCGTCGCCCAGGCCAATAGCGGCGCGCCCTTCAGGTCCCATGGCCCGGTGGGTGGTCGTCGCCGGATGGGTGACAAGAGATTTCGAATCACCCAAATTATTAGAGATATTGATCAACTGAAGTTTGTCCAATACGTCGAAAGCCCGTTGCTTGGCTGCGCCGTCGGCGACATCGAGTTCGAAGGTGACAACGGTACCGCCGCCGGACATCTGTCGCTTGGCCAGGTCGTACTGCGGGTGCGACGTCAAGAACGGGTAACGTGCCCACCTCACCGCCGGGTGTCCCTCCAGATACTCGGCGATCCGCTGCGCCGAGGCATTCTGGTATTCGACCCGAATAGCCAGTGTCTCAAGGCCCTTGAGCATCACCCAGGCATTGAAGGCGCTCATCGCCGGTCCGGTGTGGCGCATCAGTTTCTGCACCGGGCCGTCGATGTACTCCTTGTCGCCGAGGATGGCGCCGCCCAGCACCCGGCCTTGCCCGTCGATGTGTTTGGTGCCCGAGTAAACCACCACGTCGACGCCGAGCGGAAAACCCTGCTGCAGTAGTGGCGTCGCAAAGACGTTGTCCAGCACAACTTTTGCCCCGGCCGCATGGGAGAGCTCGGTGACCGCGGCAATGTCGACCAGCGACTGCATCGGATTCGACGGTGTCTCGAAGAACACCGCCTGAGTTGGCACCGAAAGCGCTTTCTCCCATTGAGATAGGTCGTCACCGTCGACGAACACGGTCTCGACACCCCAGCGCGGCAAGATCTCGCCGCACACAACGAAACACGATCCGAACAGGCTGCGCGAGGAAACCAGCCGATCGCCGGCGCCCAGCAGCGCGCCCAACGAGGTGAATACCGCCGCCATCCCGCTCGCGGTGGCGAACGCCGCCGGCGCGCCCTCGATCAACCGCAAACGTTCCTCGAACATGCTGACCGTCGGGTTGCCGTAGCGGGAGTAGACGTAGCGGTCGATCTCGCCGGTGAACGCCTGCTCCGCCGCGGCGGCCGAGTCGTAGACGTAGCCGGACGCCAAATACATCGCCTCGGCGGTCTCCTCGAACTGGGACCGCAAGATGCCGCCGCGCACTCCGATAGTCGCCTGGCTGACGCCCTCGGGCAGCGGCTCGGGGGTACGGACCGAGCGATCGTCAGCCATGTGCGCCGCTTTTCATCGCGGCGCTCATGTCTGCTTCCAGGGCAATCCGATTGCCCGCCAGCCACTTCCGCCGCGGTGACTGTCGCCGTCGAGGTTCCCTTCGAAACCGTCGAGCACGTTGTAGGACGGCGCGATGCCCGCCTCGGTGGCGGCCTCGGCCGCGCCGATCGAGCGATTACCCGAGCGACACAGGAACACCGCCGGCCGATCGGCGTCGGCGGGCACGTGCTCCAACAGGTCGGCCACGAAATTCTCGTTGCGCTTGCCGTCGACGCTGTTCCACTCGATGAACACCACCTCGCGGCCCAAGCTGGCCAGGTCCGGCACACCGACGAAGCGCCATTCGGCGTCGGTACGGACGTCGACCAGAACCGCCTGCGGGTTCTCGCTGAGCAGCTTCCAGGCCTGCTCGGGTGTGATATCTCCTGCGTAGGTCACCCGCGTGAGTCTCGCATACCTGATTGGGTCGGCCCCTGGGAGGGCATGGCGGGCAAGGACCTCGCAGCCGACTACCAGAGCCCTCGCAACGCGCCGGAAACCTCCCGGGCGCGGCTGCGCGCCGCGGTCACGTCGGAGGCGGTGACGACCGCGACCCCCAACGGGCGCCGCGCTTCGGGCTCGCGCCGGCCCGATTGCCCGACTCCTCCCCGGGCCGCCTTGCGGCCCGCATCGTCGTCGGGCGAGGCGAATACCCGAACGTCGCTCTCGGGCGCCCGCAGCGCGGCGGTCAGCACACCACCGGATGTCGAGCCCGCGACCGGTCCGCCGGGCCCGTCGTTGCCGGCGTAGATGACCTCCGCGGCGCCGGGCGAAATCATGATGGTGTCGGTCGGCAGCCCCAGGATGGCACGGGCTTGCAGCTCGAATTCCGAAAGCCGTTGGGTGCGCACGGTGACCAGGCCACTCTCGAAGGGCCGGGCGGTGACATCGCTGAAGTACACCTCGTCGCCGCGGACCATCAATTCCACCCCGAACACGCCACGCCCGCCCAGCGCCTTGACCATGCGGGCCGCGATCGACTTGGCAGTGTCCAGCGCGGCGACGCTCATGTCTTGCGGCTGCCAGGACTCCTGCACATCACCGATGGCCTCGCCGTGGCCGATCGGCGCGCAGAACTCGGTCGTCGGCCCGGCCGGCCCGTCGCCGCGCACGGTGAGCAGCGTGACGTGGAAGTCGATCTCGACGAGGGTCTCGGCCAACACCCGGCTGTGGGCCAGCCGGCCACCCGCGGACACCGCCCGCTGCCAGGCCGACTCGACGTCAGCCGGCAGCAGCACCACCGACTGCCCCTCGCCACCGACGGCGACCACCGGTTGCACACGCAGTGGGTAGCCTGCGTGATCGGCCACCGCCCGCAGCTCGTCGAGCGATCCCGCG
>DASQRI010000277.1:0-3684 GCA_035642975.1 Mycobacterium sp. | reverse complement strand
CGAGGCCGAGTACACCCAGCGGATGCGTCACGAAGTCGCCGACGTGATCAAGTTGCAGGAGAACCTCGGAATTGACGTGCTGGTGCACGGTGAACCCGAGCGCAACGACATGGTGCAGTACTTCGCCGAGCAGCTGGAAGGCTTCTTTGCCACCAAGAACGGCTGGGTGCAGTCCTACGGCAGCCGCTGCGTGCGGCCGCCGGTGCTCTACGGTGACGTGACCCGCCAGCACCCGATGACTGTGGAGTGGGCCAAATACGCGCAGTCGCTGACCGACAAGCCGGTCAAGGGCATGCTCACCGGCCCGGTGACGATCCTGGCCTGGTCGTTCGTTCGCGACGACCAGCCGCTGGCCGACACCGCCTACCAGGTGGCACTGGCTATTCGCGATGAGACGGTGGACCTGCAATCTGCCGGCATCGCCGTGATCCAGGTCGACGAACCCGCGCTGCGGGAGCTGCTGCCGCTGCGTGATGCCGACAAGCAGGCCTACCTGGATTGGGCAGTCGGCTCGTTCCGGCTGGCGACGTCGGGTGTTTCGGACGCGACGCAGATCCACACGCACCTGTGCTACTCGGAGTTCGGTGAGGTCATCGGAGCCATCGCCGACCTGGACGCCGACGTCACCTCGATCGAGGCGGCTCGCTCACACATGGAGGTGCTCGACGACCTCAATGCGATCGGCTTCTCCAACAGCGTCGGGCCGGGTGTCTACGACATCCACTCGCCGCGGGTGCCAAGCACCGACGAGATCGCCACGTCGCTGCGGGCTGCACTGAAAGCCGTTCCGGCTGAGCGGCTTTGGGTGAACCCGGACTGCGGTCTGAAGACCCGTAACCCCGACGAGGTCGAGGCGTCGCTGACCAACCTGGTCGCCGCGACCAAAGAAGTCCGCGCCGGGGCCTGATTTCCCGGCGAGCAGACGCAAAAGCGCCCAGTTAGTCGGCGTGTCGGGGGCTTTTGTGTCTGCTCGTCGCCGTTACGACAGCACATGCACCGGCACGTCGTCGGCCCACGGCTGGCGGGTCACCATGTCGGCCACCTGCAGGTAGCCGCGCTCGAACTCGCCGGTGGCCGCGTCCACCAGCCGGTACTGCTGGGTCTGGCGGTGGATCGGCTGGGCGTCGAGCATCACCACCCGCACCTCCCCCGGCTCGAAGTGGCAGCGCTTCTGCAGGGCCGCGACCAATTGCTCGTTGCTGAAGTGCCCGTCGCCGAAATTCCAACCGATGGCGGTGCTGGTGATTCGCTCACCGTCGGTCAGGACGTAGTCGTCCTCGTTCTGGCCGGCCATCGCGCGGTGCGCCAAGGTGAACAGCGCTCGGCCGTGAGTGTTGAAGGCGCGGAACGCATATCCCATGTACATCGGGATCTGTGCGGCTTCCCTGCTGCCGTAGAACTTCTCCAGCTGGGCGGCGGGCATACTCGCGATCGCGACGACGCCGTTGGCGATCTTCTGGTCGGCGGATGGTTTGATGCACCACAGCGTGGTGTCCCAGTTGCCCGCGTAGTAGCGCATGCCCGGCAGGAAGGAAACCTTGCGCGGGAACAGGTTTCCGAGCACCACGGTGCCTGCCACGACGGCGAACAACAGCACCGGCAGCGGTGTGGTCAAGTCGCGCAGCCCGACCGACGCATGGCCGACGAACAGCGCCAGCACGCTGAACATCATGAAGACGTTCCACTCCAGCGGCACCCCCATCGGAATCGACGACAGGATGCCGAAGTGGAAGCACAACATGACGAACGCGGCGATCGCGGTCGGCCAGCCGCCGTGACTGAAGAACAACACCAACGGCACCAGCCCCTCGATCGCGGTGCTGAAATGCGCCAGCCAGCGCGACCGCCGGCCCGGGCGCAGGTCATCCGGAAAGTGTTCGAAGAAACCGCGTTTGATGAACCGCGGCCGAAACACCGGATTGTTGCTCATCATCGTCGAGATGACGAAGGGGAAGTGCTTGTTGAGCTTCGACGTCGCGGCACCCAACCAGATGACCAGGCATACCAGTTTGGCGCCCAGGATCATGTCCACGCCGTAGTTAGCGAACAGGAACGCGACCGTGAACGAGGCATACACCTCGCCACGCGCCGCCAGGAAGATGACCTTGTCGCGCAGGCCCAGCACCGCCAATACGCCCAGCACCGACCAGATCTGCCAGGACGGCAGCACCCCGACCGTGGTTCCCAACGCCGGGATCGGCCCGGTGCCGTCGGAGAAGATGGCGACGACGAGGAGCACCAGCAGAGCGCCGTACAGCAGCGCGTCGAACCCAGTGCGCCGGTCACCCTTGGTGAGTGGGATCCGAGAAGGCCACGGTGGCAGCCGGATGGTGCCCGGCCGTAGCCAGTACAGAATCGAGCCGAGCGGTGGGAAGAACCTGTTGTTCAGCGGCCCGAAGCCGCAGCCCAGGCCGACCACCTCGAACAGCATTGTGTAGAGCACGACCTTCTCGAACACGATCGGCTCGGCGTACCAGTGCGCGACATCAGTGAATCCGTTGATCCCGGTGGTGTTCAGGGCAAGCAGCCAGGCCGCCAGGATGTAGAGCCCGATTTTGACGACGTAGAACAGATGCAGCAGCATCGGCGTGCCGAATCCAACCTCGGCCCAATGCCGGGCCATCGGGATGATCTTCTCAGCGCGGGTGCCCTTGCTCCACTCCTCGAAATCGATCTGCGGAGTGTCCTGTTTGAGAAATCCCATGGCGGCAAGATTAGAACGTGTTCTAGCCCGATGGTCCCGGTTCGCCGGATCACGGCGTGCCCTTGACTACTACTTTGTGTAGTAGTAGAACGGAGGTCAGGCGGCCACATTCTCGTCAGCCGCCCGCACCAAGGACGGTGATCCGAGATGACGATTCAGATCTCGCCGCCACTCGATTCCGCGAGCCGGTATCTGCGTTGGGCGGCAATATCATTCGCAATCGGTTTCGGAATTCATGGCTTGGACCATCTGCGCCGCGGCATGTCGGCGTCGCCACCGTTCGTCATGGTCGGCGGGATGATTCAAGGGCTGTTTGTGCTGGCCGCAGTCGCTATGGTGCTCACCCACCGCCACCGAGCACCCGAAGCGGCGACCTTCGTCGGGTTCGGCAGCGCCGTGATATTCACCTACGCGCATCTGCTGCCGACGTTCTTGCCCGGCTACCAGGACAGCTTCATCTCCCGACCGCACATCAACGTGACGTGGTTCTCCTGGTTGTCCGCCGTCACCGAGATCGGCACCGGCGTAGTGTTCGCGATCGTGGCCATCCGGGCCCGCCGGGAAGTCGAGGTGGTGGCACGATGAACGCGGGACGCGCGGCAGGAACGCTGTTTTTCGACGGTGCCTGCGGAATGTGCACTCGTTCCAGGGATTTCCTGCTGAGATTCGATCGAACCGGCAAGTTGCAGACCACACCGTTGCAGAGCCCGGGGGTCGCCGAGCGACTGGGTATCGCGCCGGCCAACCTGCTGGACTCGGTCCGGTGGCTGGATTCGTCGGGCGCCGTATATTCCGGCGCAGAAGCCGCCAACGCGGCCTTCTCGGCAGCGGTCGGAACCCGAATCACGTTGGCAATTTATCGAATTCCCGGCATCCGTTCCATCGAAGATGCCATCTACCGATGGGTGGCCAGCCACCGGTATCGGTTCCCCGGGACTACCCCGTACTGTCAGTCGAACCCGAGTGCCTGCTGAGCTCCG
>DASQRI010000276.1:0-4750 GCA_035642975.1 Mycobacterium sp. | reverse complement strand
CACCGCGTCGACCTGCTCGCCGGCCGCACCGATGAACGCTTTGCGGTCGGCCAGCGCGGCGTCGATCGCTGCCCGATCCAGTGGCAGTCGCGGATCGGCTGCCAGCCGGTCCAGCAAATCGGGCTCGGCGCCCTGCTCACGCATCGCCAGTGCGGCAGCCACCGCGTGCTCTTTGATCACCTCGTGCGCCGCTTCCCGGCCCACACCGGCGCGTACCGCGGCCATCAACACCTTGGTGGTGGCCAAGAACGGCAGGTAGCGGTCCAGTTCGCGGGCGATCACGGCGGGATAGGCGCCGAATTCGTCGAGGACGGTCAGCAGCGTCTCGATCTGCCCGTCGACGGCGAAGAAGCTGTCCGGCAACGTAACTCGGCGGACAACCGAGCAGAACACGTCTCCTTCGTTCCACTGTGCGCCGGCCAACTCGGCGGCCATCGAGGCGTAGCCCCGCAGCACCACCTGCAGCCCGTTGATCCGCTCGCAGCTGCGGGTGTTCATCTTGTGCGGCATCGCCGACGAGCCGACTTGTCCCGGCGCGAAGCCCTCGGTGACGAGGTCGTGGCCGGCCATCAGCCGAATGGTGTGCGCCAGTGATGACGGCCCGGCGCCAAGCTGCACCAGAGCCGACACCACGTCGTGGTCCAGCGAACGCGGATAGATCTGCCCGACGCTGGTCAAAACCGTTGTGAAGCCAAGGAAGTCGGCAATGCGTTGTTCGAGGTCGGCCAGCTTGGCGACGTCGCCACCGAGCAAGTCCAGCATGTCCTGGGCGGTGCCCATCGGGCCTTTGATGCCGCGCAGCGGGTAGCGGTCGATCAGGTCCCGCAGCCTGGTCAATGCAAGAAGGGTTTCCTGCGCCGCCGAGGCGAACCGCTTGCCCAATGTGGTGGCCTGCGCGGCGACGTTGTGGCTGCGGCCGGCCATCACCAGGTCGCGGTAGGTCACGGCGCGTTCGGCCAGTCGGGCCACCACTGCCACGCCGTGGGAGAACACCAATTCCAGCGACCGGCGCACCTGCAGTTGCTCGACGTTCTCGGTCAGGTCGCGGCTCGTCATGCCCTTGTGCACCTGCTCGTGGCCGGCCAGCGCGTTGAATTCCTCGATGCGCGCCTTGACGTCGTGGCGCAAGACTCGTTCGCGGGCGGCGATCGAGGCCAGGTCGACGTCGTCGAGCACCCGCTCGTAGTCGGCGATGGCGGCCTCGGGAACCTCGACCCCCAGTTCCGCCTGCGCCCGTAACACCGCCAGCCACAGCCGCCGCTCGGCGACGATCTTGGCCTCCGGCGACCAGATCGCCACCATCTCGGCGCTGGCGTAGCGATTGGCCAGCACGTTCGGGATTGTCACAAACACACAGCTTACGGCGCCGCTAACCGCGCGGATCGGGCACAGTAGCCCCATGCACTTCGTTGGGCTCGATCTCGCCTGGGGCGAGAAAAACAACACCGGCGTCGCGGTTATCGATTCCGACGGCCGGCTTCTGCACATCGGCGCGGCGCAGGACGACGCGAGCATCGAGGTCGCAGTGGAGCCATACGTCAGCGGCGACTGCGTGGTCGCTATCGATGCGCCGCTGATCGTGAAGAATCCGACCGGGCACCGACCGTGCGAGATGGCGCTCAACCACGACTTCCACCGTTTCGAGGCGGGCGCACGTCCGGCATTCGCGGAAAAGCCGGAGTTCGTCGATCCTCGCGGCGCCCGGATAGCGACCGCACTCACCCTCGACATGGACCCGGCGTCGAGTTCGCCGCGACGGGCGATCGAGGTGTATCCCCACCCGGCGACGGTTGCGTTGTTCGGCTTGGAGAAGACCCTGAAGTACAAACGGGGCTCTTTCGAGGTTCGTCAGCATGAGCTACTGCAATTGATGACGTTGATCGAGGGACTCGACAAGGCGACACCGCGGCTGCGGGTCAACCACAGCGTGTCGTGGGTGGAGCTGCGGAAGCGAATTTCCGCGGCGACTCGACCGGTGCAGCTCGACAGGGACGAGGATCCTGTCGACGCCGTGGTGTGCGCCTACGTCGCGCTGTATTGGTATGACCGGCCGGAAGACGTGACCATCTACGGCGACTTCGCAACCGGTTACATCGTCACGCCGAGTCTGCCGCCCGATCTGGCGCCGGCCGCCCGTCGTCGCCCCGCCCCACAACCGGATACCGACGAATTACGTCAGCGGCTCGCACACGTCGCTGCGCTTCTCGACGACGCGCAGCGCGGGTTGACCGCGATTCGCCGGCAACTCGACGGCTAACCCGCAGCGCAGACGGGCACGACGTCATCGGCGGAGAGCGCGCCGTGCGCGCGCCAACGGTTGAAAAGCCCGGTGGCCAAAGACAACACGACGCCGCTGAAGAACAGAGGCGACACAGGCTAATTCGGCGGGGGCGTGGTCAAATATGCACGGGGCGGCTGTCGAAAGGCGCCACCGCGTCGATGACATCAATCACAGTCGCCCGTGCGACCGTGCGCGGATCCTGCCGGTCGTCGACCAAGGCAGAAACCACGGCGCCGTCGACCGTGCAGATCAACGCCGAGACAAGCTCGAGGCGCACCGAGCGCCCCGACCGGTCGATGACCTCGGCAACGGCGTCGACGCGCTGGCGCAAGTTGCGGCGTTGAATGTCGCGCAATGCGGGCAGCCGCGCGCATGCAATGTGCCGCTCGTAGCGCGAAATCAGCTGTTCGGTTAGCCGTGGCCCGGATTCGCTGCCGACGAGCAGATCCACCAACAGGTCGGCCGTCGTCTCCGGTCCGCGGCGCCGACGCGACAGCGTGGCGACTTGGGCGCGCAGTTGCGCCACCTCCAGCATCCCGATGTGGGCGACCGCGCTGGCGATGAGGTCATCGAGGCTGGAGAAGTAATAGGTAGTGGATGCCAGCGGAAGGCCCGCCCGGCGCGCAACGGCGCGGTGCCGGACCGCCTCGAATCCGCCTTCGCACAGCAGCTCGGCGGCGGCGCTGACCAGGGCGTACCGTCGGCGCTCTCCTTTGGGGGTGACAGCGCCTTTTGGAGTGACGGTTGTTCTGGGAGTGACGGCTGGTTTGGGTGTGACAGTCGGCTTGGCAGCAACAGCTACCTTGGGGGTGAAAGCTCCCTCGGGGGCGACAGCTGCAGTCACCTAGGACATGCTGCCAGTCAGGCTGGTGCCGCATTGCCCTTTCGGACAAACACCTCTCAGCCGCGCAGCCGCGAAGGGGCACTGCGCGGCACCCTATGATGACGCGCATGCCAGAGTTGAGCCGTCGCGCTGTGTTACGCCTCGGCACGGCAGCGGCGGCCGGAGCGCTCGGCGCCTACGCGCTCGATACGTTGCTTCCCGCGCGGCCCCCACTAGCGACACCGGTGACGATGACCGGCACCGGGATTCCGCTGGCGCCGCCCCCGCCGCTGGAGCCGGCGGCTGCGCCTGCACCGACGATGGTCACCGGCTCGTTCGTCTCGGCGGCTCGCGGTGGGGTGCCAACCAATTGGGCGATCGCTCGGCCGCCGGGTCAAACCAAGCCGCTGCGGCCGATGATCGCGCTGCACGGCAAGGGAAGTAGCGCGGCCACCGTCATGGACGGCGGCGTCGAACCAGGTCTGGCCCAAGCGGTCGGCGCGGGTCTCCCGCCGTTCGCGGTGGTGGCCGTCGACGGCGGCGGAAGTTATTGGCACAAAAGGGCTTCCGGCGAAGATTCCGGCGCGATGGTACTCAACGAGCTCATTCCGATGCTGGGTAGCCAGGGCCTCGATACCTCTCGGGTCGCGTTTCTGGGCTGGTCGATGGGCGGCTACGGCGCATTGTTGCTGGGCGGCCGGCTCGGGCCGGCCCGCACCGCAGCGATCTGCGCGGTGAGCCCAGCGCTGTGGATGTCATCAGGGGCAGCTGCGCCTGGCGCGTTCGATGGACCCGACGATTGGTCGGCCAACTCGGTTTTCGGCATGCCCGCACTGGCGTCGATCCCGATCAGAGTGGACTGTGGCAACAGCGATCCGTTCTACAGCGCGACGAAGCAGTTCGTGGCTCAGCTGCCCAACCCACCGGCGGGCGGCTTCTCCCCCGGCGGACACGACGCATCATTTTGGAGCTCGCAACTGCCCGCCGAATTGACGTGGATGGCACCGCTGCTGACTGCGTAGCATCGCGGCGGCCGCGACGTCGGCCGTTACCAAAAGGCTTACGATATTTGATACGATAGCGCGCTACAGCGCTTGCCCCGAACAACCGGAGGTACCGAAATGGCGAGGCAGGCCGTCACGGACAAACGGCAGCGGCGCGAACGCGGATCGATCAGCGTCGACGAGATCATCAAGGGCGCGTTCGAAGTAGCCAAGGAAGTCTCGGTCGACGGCTTGAGCATGCCGCTGTTGGCCAAGCACCTGGACGTCGGCGTGACGAGCATCTACTGGTACTTCCGGAAAAAGGACGATCTGCTCAACGCGATGACCGACCGCGCGCTGGGCCAATACGACTTCGCGACACCGTTCGTCGAAGGCCGGGACTGGCGGGATTCGTTGCGCGATCACGCTCGCAAGATGCGCCAGACTTTCCGGAGCAACCCGATTCTGTGCGATCTGATCCTGATCCGCGGCACCTTCGGCCGGGAGGCGACGCAGGCCGCCTTCCAGAAACTCGAGAACGCGGTCGCCACCCTGGTGGAGGCGGGCCTGTCACCCGAGGACGCATTCGATACCTACGCCAGCATCTCGGTTCACACCCAGGGCGCGGCGGTGCTGGAACGGCTGCAGGACAAATCCGGCGGA
>DASQRI010000275.1:0-16431 GCA_035642975.1 Mycobacterium sp. | reverse complement strand
CGATTGCAGGTCATGCCCGGGGTCGACGTGAACGTCAGCGGCGCGACCAGATCCGAGTAACCCAGTCCCGCGGCGGCGGCGACATCCCAGTGTGCCGGGTGATAGTCCTGCACAGCCCGGGCGTACTCGCGGACCTTCTCGCGGCCGACCAGGTAGGTGCCGTCCATCTGGTAGTAGTGGCCAACCCGCGATTCGAGCGTCGACGTTTCTGCTGCTGCCGTCATGAATGCGCCCAACTTTTCTATCGGCCTGTTCGCTGAGGCCGACCAACGCATACTATCCCGCGGACGCCGCGGCTATACACGCCGATGCGCTTCGCGGCTCTTATCGACCCCTCTGCGTCAGGATGCCCAGGGGCCGATGCGCAGTATCAACTACTTGCTATTCGTGGGTTCAGGCTATACCGTCGGCAGCAACGGAGCCCGCAGGTCGGCTGAAGATGGTGCGCAGGTTGTTGTTTCACGCAGCACCCGCAATTTCTGTCTGCGGCCTACGGGGCTCTGCGACAGCGGACTGCAGAAGGAGCGGCCATGGCGCGATTCCCTAAGCCACCGGAGGGCAGCTGGACCCAGCATTACCCCGAACTGGGTACCGGACCGGTTTCCTACGAGGACTCCATCAGCCCCGAGATCTACGAGCTGGAGCGTGCGGCAATCTTCAAACGCGCGTGGCTCAATGTCGGCCGTGTGGAGCAACTTCCGCGCAAGGGCAGCTACTTCACCAGAGAATTGAAGGTCGCCAATACATCAATCATCTTGGTGCGCACGGCATCTGGTGAGGTCAAGGCGTATCACAACGTGTGTCGGCACCGCGGAAACAAGCTGGTGTGGAATGACATGCCGCTGGAAGAAACACGGGGGGTGTGTCGGCAGTTCACCTGCAAGTACCATGGCTGGCGTTACGACCTGGACGGCAATCTCACCTTTGTCCAGCAAGAAGAAGAGTTCTTCGACCTCGACAAGAGCCGCTACGGCCTGGTGCCGGTGCACTGCGACAGCTGGGAAGGGTTCATCTTCGTCAACTTCGCCAGGACGCCCGAGCAATCGTTGCGAGAGTTCCTCGGCCCCATGGTCACCGGATTAGCGGGCTACCCGTTCGACAAAATGACTTCGCGCTGGTGCTACCGCTCAGAAGTCAACGCTAACTGGAAGCTGTACATGGACGCGTTCCAGGAGTTTTACCACGCGCCAGTGTTGCACGCGAATCAGTCACCGACCGCATATTCAAAAGCCGCTGCCGAGGCGGGCTTTGAAGCCCCGCACTACCGACTGGACGGCCCGCACCGGCTGGTGAGCACCTCGGGAGTGCGCGCCTGGGAGATGTCAGCCGAAATGCGCAAGCCAATCGAGGACATCTGCCAGAGCGGACTGTTCGGGCCCTGGGACAGCCCTGACCTGGGACCGATGCCCGACGGGCTCAACCCGGCCAAGTGTGAGCCGTGGGGGCTGGATTCGTTCCAACTTTTCCCCAACTTCGTCATTCTGTTCTGGGGTCAGGGCTGGTATCTGACCTACCACTACTGGCCGACGTCCTACAACAGTCACATTTTCGAGGGCACGCTTTACTTCCCGGCACCACGCACCCCGCGGGAAAGGGTGGCCCAGGAACTGGCGGCGGTGTCATTCAAGGAATACGGGCTGCAGGACGCGAACACACTCGAGGCGACGCAATCGATGATCGAATCGCGAGTGATCGACAGGTTCGTTCTCAACGACCAGGAGATCCTGCTGCGTCACCTCCATAAGGAGACCGCGGCCTGGATCGAGGACTACCGCCGGACACAGACGGCAGGAGTGTGACCACGATGCCCCAGCTGCCTGCCGCGTTCGCCGACCTCGAACCGTTCGCGCAGTGGTGTCTGCCCAGCGAACCGGAGCGCTATACCAAGAGGCTGGCAAGCTCCATGACCGAGATGAAAGCGTTCTACGACGCGATCACGCCGCGGGCCGAGGAAGCCCTGGCCTTCTGTGACAAGTTTCCGATCGACGACATACCCGACGACGTGCAGAATCTCATGTACCTGCTGTATTCGATGATCATGGTGTCGTTCCCGGTGGAGTGCTGGAAACAGCCCCGCGTGCCTGATTCCGGTGCTTCAACCCTGGACTGCGTATCCGAGCCCGTTCCGTGACCGATGTGACGGTACTGCGAGCGGCACGATGGGCCGACGTCGTCGCCGGTCAGATCCGCACACCGGCGGTGGTGCTGGTCGAGGGCCAGCGTATCGCCGCGATCAATCCCGAAGCCCCGCTTCCGGATTCGGCTGCGATAGTCGACCTCGGCGATGTGACCCTGCTGCCGGGCCTGATGGACATGGAACTCAACCTGCTCATCGGCGGTCCCGACGGACCGGAGGGCTTGCCCTCGCCCATGCACGGCGTTCAAGACGACCCCGCCTACCGCACCCTTCGGGGCGCGGTCAACGCCCGCACCACGCTGGACGCCGGCTTCACCACCGTGCGCAACCTGGGGCTGATGGTCAAGACCGGCGGGTATCTGCTTGACGTGGCGCTGCAGCGCGCTATCGACCAGGGCTGGCACGCCGGACCTCGGATCTATCCCGCCGGCCACGCCGTCACACCCTACGGAGGTCACCTGGACCCGACGGTGTTCCAGCGATTGGCACCGGGAATCATGCCGCTGTCGGTCGCCGAGGGCATCGCCAACGGCGTGCCCGACGTGATCGCGTGTGTGCGCTACCAGATTCGCCACGGCGCCAAGCTGATCAAGGTGTCCGCGTCCGGCGGGGTGATGTCGCACAGCACCGCACCCGGGGCGCAGCAATACTCCGACGCGGAATTCGCCGCGATCGCAGACGAGGCTCACCGCGCCGGGGTCCGGGTGGCCGCGCACGCCATCGGCGACACCGCGATCCAGGCGTGTATTCGCGCCGGCATCGACTGCATCGAACACGGTTTTTTGGCGAGTGACGAGACCATCCAGATGATGGTCGATCACGGCACCTTCTTGGTGTCGACCACCTATCTGACCGATGCCATGGCTGTCGACCGCATCGCCCCGGAATTGCGCAAGAAAGCACTCGAAGTGTTTCCACGCGCAAAAGCCATGTTGCCCAAAGCCATTGACGCCGGTGTACGGATCGCGTGCGGTACCGATGCGCCCGCGATCCCGCATGGTCAAAACGCCAAGGAGCTCGGCGCGCTGGTGGAACGCGGCATGACTCCCGCACAAGCGATCCGAGCGGCCACCGTGGTGGCCGCCGAGCTCATCGACGCCGACGACGAGTTGGGCCGGCTGGCCCCCGGTTACCTCGCGGACATCATCGCCGTGCCCGGGGACCCCTTCCAAGACGTCGCTACGACTCTTGAGGTCTGCTTCGTGATGAAGGATGGACAGATCTACAAAGCGCCAACCTCGTAGCGTCGGCATGGAGGCAGGTATGGAACTCACCGACAACATCCTGTGGCTGCTCAAGCAGGCCTTCTACTACTCGCTGACCACCATCAACGACGCCATGAAGGTGCACGGCGTAAGCACCGCCCAGATCGGTGTGCTCCGTCAATTAGCCAACGAACCCGGTCTGTCGGGTGCTGATTTGGCGCGGCGGCTGCTGATCAGTCCGCAGGGCGTCCAGGTGGCGCTGACCGCGCTCGAACGCCGCGGCCTGGTGGAACGGAAGCAAGATCCTCAGCACGCGCGCATCCTGCAGGCCTACCTCACCGGTGAAGGCCGCAAGGTCGCCGAAACTGTTGTCAACGACGCGATCTCAGCGCACCAGGAAGTGTTCGGGGTGCTCACCGCTGACGAACAACAGACCCTGCGCGACCTGCTGGGCCGCGTAGTCGAAAAAGGCACCGGCCACGAGTTATTCACCGATCATGTCGAGGACTGAGGTCACCCCGCGCCAGTATCTAGTACTTGAGATTAATCGCAAGTAGTTGATACTCTAGCGTGGATGAGTGACAACCGAGCGGCAATGCACGTCGACGGCGGCGGTGTCGGTGTCGGCACGACACCCGACGAGATCGCCATCGTTCTCGACGGGCGTGCAACCACAGCGTCCTACTCCGCGGGCGACACGATCCTGCAAACGGCCCGGATGGCGGGTTTGCATGCACCGTCGTCATGCGAAATCGGCTCCTGCGGGACATGTATGGCCCGGCTCACTCATGGCAGCGCCCGGATGATCAACAACGACGCGCTGGAGGAGGACGAGGTCAGCGACGGATGGGTGCTGACGTGTCAGGCCTTGCCCACCAGTCCCATCCTTCGGGTGGTCTACGAGTGAACTATCGGGAGGCCGAGCGCCATGGAGCGGAATCAATGAACAAGGTGGCAGTGGTGACTGGCGGCGCCTCAGGCATGGGCGAAGCGACATGTCACGAATTGGGCAGGCGCGGCCTGAAAGTGGCGGTCCTCGACGTTAATGAGCCTGCCGCCCAACGTGTCGCCGAAGACCTGCGCGCCGACGGCGTCACCTCGCTCGGGTTAGGCGCCGACGTCACCGACCGGCCTGCCCTCGAGCAGGCCTTCGCCAAGGTGCGCAGCGAACTCGGCCCGGTGGCAACGCTGGTGACCAGCGCCGGACAGTTCGACTTTTCGGCCTTCGCAGACATCACCACCGAGGCCTGGGGACGCATCATCGACGTCAATCTGACCGGGACGTTCCACTGTTGCCAACTCGCGCTCCCCGACATGGTGGACGCGAATTGGGGCAGGATCGTGATGATCTCGTCGTCGAGCGCTCAGCGCGGCTCGCCGTTCGCGGCCCACTATGCGGCGTCGAAGGGAGCGGTGATCACTTTGACCAAGTCGTTGGCCCGCGAGTACGCCTCGCACGGAATCACCGTCAACACCATCCCGCCCTCAGGCATTGAAACCCCTATGCAGCACCAGGGCCAAGCCGCCGGTTACTTGCCATCCAACGAGCAGATCGCCAGCAACATCCCGCTGGGCTACCTCGGCACAGGAGACGACATCGCGGCCGCGGTGGGTTTCTTGTGT
The DNA here is from genome assembly GCA_035642975.1 of Mycobacterium sp. GTDB lineage: Bacteria > Actinomycetota > Actinomycetes > Mycobacteriales > Mycobacteriaceae > Mycobacterium. The sequence continues at coordinate 11,466 of DASQRI010000275.1, read as the reverse complement.
TCAGAGCAGGCCCGCTACATCACCGGCCAAGTTCTGGGCGTCAACGGCGGAGCAGTGATGTGATGACCGTTGGTGTTCAGGCACTTTCGAAGAGCGCGTCATCGACAGGGAGGTTCTGATGGCACGATCAGGCAGGCCCCCGGAGGGCTCCTGGACCGAGCACTACCCCGAGCGGGGAACCGGGCCCATCTCTTTCAGGGACTCGACATCGAACGAGTTCTACGACCTCGAGCGTGAGGCGATCTTCAAACGAGCGTGGCTCAACGTCGCACGCGTCGAGGAATTGCCCCGCGCCGGTAGTTACGTGACCAAAGAGATCGAGGCTGCCGGTGCCTCGGTGATCCTGGTCAAGGGCAAAGACGACCAGATTCGGGCGTTCTACAACGTGTGCCGCCATCGCGGAAACAAGCTGGTGTGGAACGATTTTCCCGGCGAAGAGACCCGCGGCACCTGCCGCCAGTTCACCTGCAAGTACCACGGGTGGCGCTATGATCTGCAGGGTGCCCTGAAGTTCGTGCAACAGGAGTCTGAATTCTTCGACCTCGATCTCGCCGACTATGGGTTACGTCCGGTGTGCTGTGAGGTCTGGAACGGCTTCGTGTTCATCAACTTCGACACCGAACCCCGGCAGAGCCTGCGTGAGTTCTTGGGTCCAATGATCACCGCACTCGATGACTACCCGTTCGCCAAGCTGACCGAACGCTACGACTGGGTGGCCCACAACAACAGCAACTGGAAGATCTTCGCCGATGCCTTCCAGGAGTACTACCACGTCCCCTCGCTGCACTCACAACAAGTGCCGTCGGAGGTACGCGATCCCAACGCCGGATTCACCTGCGGGCACTTCCAACTCGACGGGCCGCACCGGCTGGTGTCCACCGCCGGACGCCGCCGCTGGTTACTGCCGCCGGAATACATGTATCCGATCGAGCGCGCCACCCGCAGCGGATTGGTCGGCCCGTGGCGCACCCCCGACGTCGGACCGCTTCCGGCCGGACTCAACCCCGGCAACATCGAGCCCTGGGGCATCAGTAATTTCCAGATCTTCCCTAACACCGAGATTTTGATCTACGGCGGCTGGTATCTGGTCTACCGCTACTGGCCGACCTCGCACAACACCCACCGGTTCGAGGCCTACACCTACTTTCATCCGGCACGCACGGTGCGAGAACGTATCGAACACGAAGTCGCCTCAGTCGTACTCAAAGAGTTCGCACTGCAAGACGCGGGAATGCTCGGCGGAACTCAGGCCGCATTGGAATACGGCATCGTCGACGACTTTCCCCTCAACGACCAGGAGATCCTGGTGCGCCATCTGCACAAGGTGGTTGTCGACTGGGTGGATGCGTACCGGCGCGAGCAAGCGACGGCGGGGGTATGACCATGTCAGAACAATTGCTTCCCAGCGCCTTTGCTGAACTCGAGGATTACGCCCGGGTGTGGTGTTTACCCACCGAAACGGAACGTTGGGATGCTCGTGTGAAGGCCTCCATGCCAGAACTGCACGACTTCTACGACGCGTTCTTTCCTCGCCTCGAAGAAGCGATCGAGCACTGCGACAAGTTCCCACTCGACAACCTGCCCGACGACGTGCTGAACCTGCTGCACATGATCTATTCGCTGATCATGGTCGCCATGGCGGTGGAGATCATGCACCAGCCCGCCCCGGTCGACGCCGCCGACGCGGTGATGATCCGCACCGGCGAACCGGTGCCCTGAGCACAGCACCCGCACGCACCGCGTCAGCAATCCCGTCCACGGAAAGGAGCGACCATGAGTCTGCTCACCATCACCAAGCTCACCGACTCCGTCGGCGCCGAAGTCGCGGGCCTTGAGTCGGCAACGTTGGCGGGCGACAATTCGGTCGGCGAAGCCGTGTTGGATGCGTTGGAAGACAACGGTGTTCTGGTCTTCCGCGGACTGCAGCTCGACCCGGCCGCCCAAGTCGCCTTCTGCTGGCGGCTCGGCGAGATCGATCACTCATCCGACGGTCACCACCCCGTGCCGGGGATCTACCCGATCACGTTGGACAAATCCAAGAACGCCTCGGCTGCCTACCTGAAAGCGACGTTCGACTGGCATATCGACGGCTGCACACCACTCGGCGACGAATGCCCGCAGAAGGCCACCGTGCTATCGGCGGTCCACGTCGCCGATTGGGGCGGCGAAACCGAATTCGCCAACTCCTATACGGCGTACGACGGGCTGACCGGCCAGGAGAAGCAGCGTTTCGGCGCACTGCGCGTGGTGCACTCACTGGAAGCGTCCCAGCGGCGCGTGTACCCCGACCCCACACCAGAGCAGGTAGAGCGCTGGCGGGCCCGACGCACCCACGAGCACCCGCTGGTCTGGACGCACCGCAGCGGACGTAAGTCATTGGTACTGGGCGCTTCCGCTGATTACGTCGTCGGCATGGACCTCCACGAAGGCCGCGCCCTGCTCGACGAATTACTCAAGCGAGCCACGTCGCTCGACAAGATCTACCGCCACAGTTGGTCGGTCGGCGACACCGTCATCTGGGACAACCGCGGAGTTCTGCACCGCGCGGCACCCTACGATTCCGATTCACAACGCGAAATGCTGCGCACCACCGTCCTCGGCGACGAACCGATCCAATAACCCCCGCGCCAACGGTCGGACGCTGTCAACCGGATCGCTCAGTGGGCGGCGAACCACTCGAGCAGCAGATCGGCGAGCTTGTCGGGTTGTTCGTCGGGTATCCAATGCGAGACACCGGGCAGGATCTCGAACCGGTATTCCCCGCTGACGTAGCGAGCGGTGTCGTGGGCCGCTTTGGGGAGCAACGCGGTGTCCTTATCGCTCCATACGTACATCGTTGGCACAGCGACCTTTTGGTTGTTGGCACGCGGGTTGGACAGCGGTATCGCGCGGTACCAGTTAATTGCCGCCCGCATGGGCCCGGGTCCAGTCATGGCCCGCACGTCACGCTCGGCTGCAACCGGTGTCTGCCCGCTCTGCCGCAGGAAGTGGGCGGCGATGGCGCCGTTGCGGCGCATGAGCAGCCATTCCGGTATCCGCGGCAACTGGAAGAAGTACATGTACCACGACGCCAGGCCTTGACCGCTGGTGACGAAAGACTTGATGAACGCGGCGGGATGCGGCACCGATATCGGCGACACGGTCGCCAACCGCTCGGGAATTTCGGCCGCGGCGGCCCACGCGACCGCGGCGCCCCAGTCGTGTCCGACGAGGTGTACTCGCTGAGCACCGCTGGCATCGATCAGTGCGCCGACGTCGGCGACGAGTTCAGGCATGCGGTAGTCGCGACGGCGGGATGGCCGCGCGCCCGGCGAATAGCCGCGCTGGTTGGGCGCTAGGCAGCGGTAGCCCGCAGCGGTGAGCCGGTCAATGACGGCGTCCCAGCTGTCGTTGTGCTGCGGGAAACCGTGGAGCAACACCACAACAGGTCCGTCCGGCGGTCCGGCATCGCGGACGTCGAAGGTCAGGTCATCGCGACGGTAATGCTCCATGGGTCAAGCATCGCGCACGCAGCTCCACGCCAACACACAAGCCCCGAGGTAAGAGATTCCTACTGGTGCGCGCTGCGGGCCAGGTCGATGGCGTACTGGTTCACGAAGTGGCCCGGCCCAGGGTCGCCGCGTCCGCATGCTCCGTCGGAATCACCGGGACGCTTGATCCACAGATAGGCATCGGCATGCGCGCCCGCAGTAGCCGTCGTGGGCGGGGTGCCGAGTGCCCGACCGTCGGGGTTACACCAGTTGAGCGGGGCGTCGGGCGCTGGTCCGGCACCGTTGCGCGAGGTGTCAACCACATAGTGCGCACCTTTGGTGAGCCCCGAAACCTTTTCGCCGTAATCGATTTCCTCCCCCGTGGTGTAGAAATTCGAGGTGTTGAGGCTAAAACCCCGGGCGTGGTCCACACCGACCTGGTTGAGCCTGGCGGAGATTTCGTCGGCGCTCTTCCAGCGTGAGTGCCCGGCGTCGATGTAGACGGCGGCGGCCGGATCGCGGGTCAGCGTGTCAACGCCGTAGCGGATCAGACCGAAGCGTTCGTCGCGCTGGCCAGGCGACAGGCAATCGGCCATGTCGAGCGCATCGGGTTCGAGGATGACTGCCGCCGGCGAGGAACCCAGCGCGGCCGAGACACCGTCGATCCACTGGCGGTACTCCGCTGCCGTTGCGAATCCACCCGCTGCGAAGCTGCCGCAGTCGCGATGTGGAATGGCATACAGCGCCAGCATCGGCATGCCGCCCGCGGCCTGTGCCGCCCCGACGTACCTGGCGACCCTATCGGAAGTGACCGCCGGGTCGACCCAGAACGCCTGCGGCGTGTTGGCGATCGCGTCGAGCTCGGCACTCGGCGGATCGGTTTTGTGCGCGGCGGCCATGGCCGCCGACGTCGGGTCGACGTACAAGGCGTGCCCGGCTAACGGGTTGGCGTCATCGATCAGGCGCACCGCCAGGCCGGGACCGGAGAAAGTCGCGCCGGCAACGGCCGCGACAGTGAGGAACGGAACGGCCCATCGCGCGACTACGCCAACAGTTGAGAACATCACCTGAGAGAAATTAGTGCCACGACGCTAGGAGCGCCAATGCGGGTGCCACGATGACCGAACCCAGCGGTGCGCCACGAGCCGCGGAATGGATCGCCGAGAACGACACGCTGGTCACTAGCCGGGGTCATCGCGTCGCGTTTCGACGACGCGACGCCGGACCCACGCTGCTGCTGCTGCACGGATTTCCGACCTGGTCCTATGACTACGCGGAAATGGCCAGCGACCTTGCCCGTGACCGGTGACGGCGCGAGTGAGTGAGGCCGCGGCGTCGAGACCCTATGCCGACTCACCGATGAGGCGCCTATGTAATTCCTCTGTGAGAGTGTGGATTTGGCGGGTCAGCTCGGTGTTGGTTTTGAGCTCCAGTTCCTGAGCTTCAAAGTCGTGGTCGGCTTTAGCCTGTTGGAAGGCAGCTTGGCGGTTCTGACCGATCATGACGAACGTCGACAGGAAGATCGCTTCAAGCGAAACTACCAAAGTCAGGGTCGGCCACGGGTTCTTTTCCAAGACCACCATCCACACCGCGAAAAGCCCCGCGTGAATCCACACGAAGTTCATCGAGCCGGCGAATGCGGTGATGTGATCGGCCAGTCGCAGCTGAACTTTGGCGCCCCGTAACTTAGCCTCCTGCAGCACGGCAGGATGGTGGCGTTGATTGTTACGCAGCAACCGGTGCGGAACGAGTTGAGGAATTCCCCGATCGCTGTTGGAGTGGGGGGTTGTCATAGGCAGTCCTTCCGTGCCAGTAGGGCTTCATTCTTGCCTCCCTTGCGGCAGTGGGATGGCTGTTGGCTGCGATAGAAGCGCCAGCGGCCGGTGTCTGATATAGTTAATTAGGCTAAGTAATTCCTAAACGCAGAAAGGCACTCAGATGGCCCGCACAGACAAGGACACCTGGGATCTCGCGTCAAGCGTCGGCGCCACCGCAACCGCGGTCGCCGCTTCACGGGCGATGGCCTCCCAAAATCCGGATGCGCTGCTGGACGACCCGTGGGCAGACCCACTGGTTCGCGCGGTCGGCATCGACACATTCGTAAAGCTCATCGATGGCGAGATCGGGCAGACCGATGACCCGCTGCTGAATCGCCGAGCCATGAACGAGCAGATCGCCGTGCGCACCCGCTTTTTCGACGACTTCTTCCTGCAGGCGACCGGGTCAGGCATTCGTCAGGCCGTAATCCTGGCTTCGGGCCTGGACACCCGGGCCTACCGACTGCCGTGGCCGGCCGGCACGGTGGTGTTCGAGATCGACCAACCTCAAGTCATCGCTTTCAAGACGCGGACCCTGGCTGATCTGGGCGCCGAACCCACTGCGCAACGGCGAACGGTCGCAATCGATTTGCGTGGCGATTGGCCGGCCGCCCTGATCGACGCCGGATTCGACACTCGTCGGCCGACCGCCTGGAGCGCCGAAGGACTGCTGGTCTACCTGCCACCGGACGCCCAGGACCGCCTGTTCGACAACATCGCCGGTCTTTCCGCGGCGGGTAGCCGGATCGCGACCGAACACATGGATCTGACTGATGTTCCGTCGGATTGGGCAGAGCGGCTCACCGAGCGGTCCCGGCGCATCGGCTCCAACATCAACCTTGCCGAGTTGTTCTACACCGGCGATCGCAACACGGCCGCCGACTATTTGGAAGGGCATGGTTGGCGGGTCGAAACGCAAACGACGGCAGACATCTACGCTGCCAACGGGTTCGAACTACCCGACGACGAGCTGGCGTCCTTCGGCAGCGCTTCTGGTTACTTGGCGGCGACTCTGGAACGGTAGCGTTGCACGGTGACGTCCATCGAGGAGTTTGTCTACGCTGACCGGGCGACGGGCCCGCTTAAGCTTCGTGTTTTCCGGCCCACCGGTTCGGTTCAGCACGCCACCGATAACCGATGTGCGGTCAGCCCTGAGGTGGGTCGTCAACCACGCCGAGAAGTTGGGTGTGCGGCCGAACACGGTCGTAGTGTGGGGTCTACACCTACGGCCCGAATGCCGTACGTGGCAAATAGTTTGGTTGCTGCCGCGAGGAGGCGATCAGCCGGTCGTGGCGATCGCGCCTGATCGGCAAGACCTCTTGCCGCCTTAACGTCCGCGGTTTTCATAACCACCAAATTAACAGATGCCGTAGACAGAGTGTTCTGTCTTCGGTAGCCCGGGCAGACAGGAATGACCAGCCTATTGAGAACGTTGGTGGCGATATGCCCAGCGGAATCATCCTCATGCCCCGTCCGGACGCGGTCAACCTGGTAGACGACGTGATCGCCCAAGCCAGACGAGCCCACGAGCTTGGCGTCGCCCAGGTGTGGCTGCCCCAGCAGCAGAACTACGATGCGATCGCGCTGGCGGCACTCGTCGGGGCGGCCGTGCCGGGGCTGGGTGTGGGCACCTCGGTGGTGCCGATCAACCCCCGCCACCCGCTGATCATCGCCTCGTTGGCGCAGACGGCGCAGGCCGCCGCGCACGGCAATTTCAGCCTCGGGCTGGGGCTGGGTGCCCGCGAGATCGAACGCCAGGCGTTCGGTACCGCGTGGCCCAACGGCATCACACGGTTACGCGAATATCTGACGATCCTGGGGTCAGTTTTCAATACTGGGGGCGTCGACTTCCACGGCAGCGAAGTGAGCGCCAGCCCCACCTGGCCGGTGCAGGTCGCCGGCGGCACCCCGATCCCGCTGTATGTGGCGGCAATGGGCCCCAAGGCTTTGCGCGTCACCGGCGAACTCGCCGACGGGACCCTGCCTTACCTGGCGGGACCCAGGACCATTGGCGAATTCATCGTGCCGGCGATCACCGCGGCGGCTGCTGACGCCGGCCGCGTGGCACCGCGCATCATCGCCGCGGTGCCGGTGTTGTTGTCCGAGGACATCGAGGGCGCCCGCGCCGTCGCAGCCGAACAGTTGAGCTTCTACGAGGCCATCCCGTCCTATCGCAATGTGATCACCCGAGAGGGTGTCGCCAGTGTTGCCGATCTCGCTGCGATCGGGCCCGAGGAACGTGTTGTGCGCGAGTTGCGCAGATATCGAGCTGCGGGTGCCACCGACATCGTGATCAGCCCGTTGGACCGCTCCGCGTCCGTCGACCGTGAAAGGCTGTGGAGTCTCACCGCCGCGTTGTCCGACGGATAGCCGGTCAGCGGTGACGCCACGCATGGCGGGGAATGATCGCTCCACTGACCACGTTGCACCAAGATCTGTTGTCTGCGTCTCGTCGAAACCCTCGATAGGAGGCGAGATTTCGACGGCAAAGGAGCGGGTCTCATGACCGGACAGCCATTGCACTTCAACGTTTTCATCTGGCCGAACGGCTACCACGAATCCGCGTGGCGCGTGGTCGACGACGACGTGCGTAACGTTCTCGGGCTCTCCTACTACACCGACATCGCGCGGATCGCCGAGCGGGGTTTGATGGACACAATCTTCCTGGCCGATAACATCGCCATCGCCGAATACCGCGCGACGTACCTCCCTCAGACGCAGTTCGACCCCGTGTCGGTTCTCTCGGCTCTGGCGGCGGTCACCAGTCGCATCGGCCTGATAGGGACGGGCTCGACGACTTACACCCAGCCGTGGGAGCTGGCGCGGCGTTTTGCCACGCTGGATCATCTCAGCGGCGGCCGAGCTGGATGGAACATCGTCACCACCGCCACACCGCTGGCCGCGGCGAACTTCGGTGAGAGCGCCCACCCGGAGCATGCCGATCGGTACGCGCGCGCCCACGAGTTCGTCGAGGTCGTCACGCGCGTGTGGGACAGCTGGGCGGACGACGCGGTCGTCGGCGACCGGGAACGCGGTGTCTGGGCGGATCGCAGCAAGCTGTCTGCGCCGCGCTTTCACGGCAAGTACTACGACGTCGAAGGAGTGTTGCCGTTTCCCCGCTCCCCGCAGGGGCACCCGGTACTCGTCCAAGCAGGGCAGTCGGCGGCCGGGGTCGGACTGGCGGCGCAATATGCCGAGCTAGTCTTCTCCGGACCGCCGTCGCTAGAAGCGGCGGTGGCCTTCCGAAATGACCTACGCGCCAAGGCCGCAGCCGCAGGGCGTGACCCTGACCAGCTGCTCGTCCTGCCGGCGCTGATGATGACCTTGGGCGGCACCGAGGCCGAAGCCCGGGCACGGGCACAGCAGCTTGAAGATCTGGCGAGTCCAGAGTTCCGTTGGCAGAACGCGTTGTACACAGCCGGGCTCGACCCGGACGCTTTCGACCCGGACGTTCCGCTGCCCGTGCGGCTGTGGGGCGGGCAGTCGACACCATCGAGCCGCGCGGAACAGCTTTTCGCCGCCGCGCGTGCGCGACCGGATGCCGCGTTGCGTGAGGTGGCCCAGCAGGTCACGGGGACCGCGGGCCAGTTTCATTTCGTCGGGACGCCCGAGCAGCTCGCCGCACGCGTGATCGCCTGGCAGGACGCCGGCGCTGTCGACGGTTTTACCGTCATGGGGTCGACACTGCCCTACGAGCTGACCACGTTCGTCGATCACGTCGTGCCTATCCTGCAGCGCCGCGGCCGATTCCGCACCGAGTACACGGGGCACACGCTGCGCGACCATCTGGGTCTTGAGCGGCCGCGGGGCGTTGGTCGACCCCGCGCGCTAGCGGTCAACAGCTGACTAGCTGCCGGTCACCGACCGCAATTCCCTCAACGATTCGTCTATCAGCCGCCGCAACGCGGTCGGATCGTTCTGTTGCACCCATTGCGCGAAAGCCACATGAAAGACGGTCACGCCCGTCTGCGCGGCGAGCATCGCTGCGTGCACCGAGATGCCCCGCTCCACCAGCGCGCCCTTGATCGCGGCGGCGAGTCGCTGCAGCTTGATCAGTTCGCGCTCCTGAAGCTCCGGGTTGGCCACGATGATCTGAGCGCGGAGACCGGCGAAAGGATGGCGCTCGGTGAACATTTCCGCGACTGGATCAAGTCCGGCCATCACGACCGCCAGCGGGCTGGCGTCCGCTGGAGCGGCGGCCATCCCGTCGAGCCAAAGGCCTTCAAGCTCTTGGCCGCCGCTGAACAGCACCTCGCGCTTGTCCGAGAAGTACCGGAAGAAGGTGCGCTTGGTCAGCCCGGCGCGCTCGGCGATCTCGGCGACGGTGGTCGCCTCGTACCCCTGCTCGTCGAACAGTTCGATCGCGGCACCCATCAGGCGGCCGTGTGCGTCCGGTTCCCAGCGTGACATCAACTGCAGCGTAGTGGATGACACCAGGTGACATAGCGTGATAGTGTGATGACACCGGGTGACATACCCAATCAACTGGAGGTTTCAATGCGCGTATTCGTGACCGGCGCCTCAGGCCATATCGCCGCCGCCGTCATCCCCGAACTTCTCGCCAACGGCCATCAGGTCGTCGGCCTCGCCCGTTCCGACGCTTCGGCGGGAGCCGTTACCGCCCTGGGCGCCGAGGTTCTCCGCGGTGATCTCGACGACCTCGACTTCCTGAAGACCGCTGCTGCGCAGGCCGATGGCGTGATACACCTCGCCTTCAAGCACGAAGAAATGCGCACCGGGGACTTCATGGGCGCAGTCGACTGCGACTTGGCGGCTACCCGGGCGCTCGGCGAGCCCCTGATCGGCACCGACAAGCCGTTCGTCACGACCGGTGGCACGTTGATGCTCGCGATGGCCGGGATCACCGGTCGCCCGGGTACCGAGGACGACCAGTCCGAGGGTGGTCCCCGCACGGATGCCGCGAACTACACGATCAGCCTGGGGCAGCAAGGTGTGCGCTCCTCCGTCGTCCGGCTCGCGCCGATGGTCCACAGCGACCTCGACCACCACGGGTTCACCCATGCGCTGATCGGCTTTGCCTCCGACAGCGGCGTGGCGGCCTACACCGGGGAAGGCTCCAACGTCTGGCCGGCGGCAAACAGCTACGACATCGGCGTGCTCTACCGCCTGGCGCTGGAGAAGGCGCCTGCCGGTTCGACGCTGCACGGCGTCGGTGACACGGGCATCCCGCGCAAGGTGATCGCCGAGACGATCGCGGGCAAGCTCGGGATCGGGACCAAGAGCGTCACGGCTGAAGAGGCGCCACAGTACCTCGGTTTCCTCGCCGGATTCGCCGGCCTGGACAACCCGACCTCAAACGACAAGACCCGCGAGCTGCTCGGTTGGGAGCCAACACATCCCGGCTGGATCGAGGATGTGCAGACCGGCCACTACTTCGCCGGCTAGCGACAGCCGACGCTGCTCTGATTCAGCGCTCACTGTCCAGCATCGCCATCTGCGCGACTTCGTAGCGGTCGCCGGCAGCTGCGCCCTTGGGCACCGCGGACTCGATCGCGGCAAGCTGCTCATTGGTCAGTTCGACGTCCACCGCGCCCAGCGCCTCGGTCAGGCGCTGGCGGGTGCGGGCGCCGACTAGCGGGACGATGTCGTTGCCCTGGGCCGCCACCCAGGCGATCGCGATCTGCGCCACGGAGACGCCGAGTTGTGCCGCCACCTCGCGCAGCCGTTCGACGAGGGCGAGGTTGCGGTCGAGGTTGTCGCCGCTGAAACGCGGGAAGCGCGAACGGAAGTCGCCGTTGCCGCCGCTGTCGGGCGACCAGTGGCCGCCGATCAGTCCGCGTGACAGTACGCCGTATGCGGTGAGGCCGACGCCGAGTTCCCGCAAAGCGGTGAGTATTGCGCCTTCGACGCCGCGGGAGATCAGCGAGTACTCGATTTGCAGGTCGCTGACCGGATGAACGGCGTGTGCCCGCCGGATCGTTTCGGCCCCGACCTCGGAGAGCCCGACGTGGCGGACATACCCGGCGTCGATCATTTCCTTGATGGCGCCGACCGTGTCTTCGATCGGCACCTCTGGGTCCAGCCGCGCTGGGCGGTAGACGTCGATGTAATCGACGCCAAGCCGTTGCAGCGAATAAGCCAGCGAGGTCTTTACCGCCACGGGCCGCCCGTCAAAGCCGAGGAATGCCCCGTCGGGTGAGCGCTGGGCGCCGAACTTG
>DASQRI010000274.1:0-4238 GCA_035642975.1 Mycobacterium sp. | reverse complement strand
GTCGAGTTCGCAGTGCAGCTGTTGCAACTCGTGCACGGCCGCACCGACGAGTCGCTGCACGTGGCGTCGACGGTGGACGCGCTGGCTGCGCTGGGGGCCGGCGGCTACGTGGGGCGGGACGACACGGCGAACCTGACCGCCTCCTACGAGTTCCTTCGGTTGCTCGAGCACCGCCTGCAGTTGCAGCGACTCAAGCGCACCCACATGTTGCCGGCTTTCGACGACGACGAGGCGCTGCGCTGGTTGGCACGAGCGGCCCATATTCGACCCGACGGAAGCCACGATGCGCTGGGAGTGCTGCGCGAGGAACTCAAACGCCACCACCGACGGGTGTCCCGGCTGCACGCCAAACTGTTTTACCAACCGCTGCTGGAATCGCTTGCGCCAGATGGCCTGGAATTCTCCCAGGGGATGACGCCGGCCGCTGCGGAGCGCCAACTGGCCGCACTCGGTTACGAGGCACCGCAGAACGCGCTGACTCATCTGTCCGCGTTGATCAACCAGAGCGGCCGTCGCGGTCGGGTGCAGTCGGTGCTGCTGCCCCGGCTGTTGGACTGGCTGTCGGACACCCCCGATCCGGGCGGCGGCCTGTTGGCCTACCGCCGGATCAGTGAGGCGATGGTCGACCATCGCTGGTATCTGTCGACGCTGCGGGACAAGCCGGCGGTGGCCAAGCGGCTGATGCACGTGCTCGGCACGTCGGCGTACGTACCGGACTTGCTGATGCGCGCGCCAGAGGTCATACAGAACTACAGCGACGGGCCGTCGGGGCCCAAGTTGCTCGATGTCGACCCCGAGACGGTGGCCGGTGCGTTGGTGGCCTCGGCGGGCCGACAAGCCGACCCAGTTCGCGCCATCGCCATTGCGCGCTCGCTGCGCCGGCGCGAGTTGGCCCGTATCGCCTCGGCCGACCTGCTCGGCATGCTCGACGTCACCGATGTGTGCGCCGCGCTCACCTCGGTGTGGGTTGCGGTGCTGCAGGCCGCTCTGAACGCGGTGATCCGCACCAACCTTTCCGGCGGCGACAACGCCCCGGCTGCCATCGCGGTGATCGGCATGGGTCGGCTCGGTGGCCGCGAACTCGGCTACGGGTCGGACGCCGACGTGCTCTTCGTGTGCGAGCCGGCCGCGGGTGTCAAGGATTCCGATGCGGTGCGCTGGGCGATCACGGTGGCCGAGCAGGTTCGCACGTTGTTGGGTACGTCCAGCGCCGACCCGCCGTTGGAGGTGGACGCCAATCTGCGGCCCGAGGGCCGCAGCGGTCCGCTGGTCCGCTCGCTCGCCTCGTATGCCGCTTACTACGAGCAGTGGGCGCAGCCCTGGGAGATCCAGGCGCTGCTGCGGGCGGATGCCGTTGCCGGAGACGCGGATCTGGGCCGGCGGTTCCTGCTGATGGCTGACAAGACGCGCTATCCCGCCGGCGGGGTGTCGGCAGACACGGTCCGCGAAATTCGACGGATCAAGGCGCGCGTCGACGCGGAGCGGTTGCCGCGCGGCGCCGACCCCAACACCCATACCAAGCTGGGGCGCGGGGGACTGGCCGATATCGAATGGACCGTGCAGCTGCTGCAGTTGCGGTATGCGAGTGAAATCGACGCGCTGCACAACACCTCGACGCTGGAGACCCTGGACGCTATCGCCGAGGCCGCCCTCATCTCCACCGAGGACGCTGAGCTGTTGCGGGAGGCCTGGCTGACCGCGACGCGGGCCCGCAACGCGCTGGTCCTTGTTCGTGGCAAGCCCACCGATCAGTTGCCCGGGCCCGGGCGCCTACTCAACACCGTTGCGGTTGCCGCCGGCTGGGAGAAGAACGGCGACGGCGGCGCGTTCCTGGACAACTACTTGCGGATCACGCGACGGGCAAAAGCCGTCGTGCACAAGGTATTCGATGAATGAGCATGCCCCGGCCGCAGCCCGCTGCGCACCTCGGTGTTAGTAAAGAGGAACAGGCCGGCTACCCCCTAAGGCCCGCCATTAACGCCAGGAGGCGGGTTTTGGTGAAGATCCCGTATGAGGTCATGAGCGCCGGCGAGCATGACCGGCTCGCGGCGTTGTACGGTCCGCTGACCGACGACGTGCGCGAGCTCATCGAAGCCGCCCTGCACACCAAGGCCGACCACGACGTCATCGAGACCGCGCGGACGGCGATCCACACGGCCACCGCTGCCCTGCGCAGTCCACAGCGCGACGAATCCCAGGTGGTGCGTTACGCGGTCGGGGGACGCCCGGTGGTGTGGAGCAACGCCGTGATCGGCTTGCGTAACGCGATCGCCCCGCCGCTGACCATCCACCATGACGACGACGGCACCCGCTGCTGGAGCGAATTCACCCTGAACGGTGCCTACGAGGGCCCGCCCGGGCTGGTGCACGGCGGCGTGTGCGCTCTGGTGCTCGACCACGTACTCGGCGAGGCCGCCAGTGAGGGCCTGACCAAACCGCTGTTCACCGGGACCATCACCATCCGGTACGTGCGCGGCACCCCGCTGGGCAGGCTTCGCGCCGAAGCCGCGGTCGAGCGCACCGAAGGAATCAAATCCTTTGTCTCCGGGCATCTTTCCGACTCCGAAGGCATCACCGCCGAAGCGGAGGGGATTTTCATTCAGCCGGCGTGGGCGCGAGAAGTTGGATGAAGTTCTACATCAGCAGCGCATACCTGAATACTCGAGAGATCGTCGAGGTTGCGAAGGCTGCTGACGATCTCGGCTACGACGGCATCGGGATCCCCGATCACATCGTCAACCTGGAAACGCTGAGCACCCCGTACCCCTACACCAAGGACGGCCAGCGGCGTTGGCCGCCGTTCACCGAATGGCCCGACCCGTGGGTGCTGGTCGGCGCGCTCGCCCAGATCACCAGGCGGCTGCGGTTCGTGACCACCGTCTACATCCCGGCGATGCGCAATCCCTATTCGGCGGCGAAAGCCATCGGCACCGCGGCCTGTCTCGCCGACGGGCGGGTGGAGCTCGGCGTCGGCGTCGGCTGGTGTGCGGACGAGTTCGCCTTGATGGAGCAACGCTTCGCCGATCGAGGCAAACGCACCGACGAGATGCTCGAGCTGATGCGGGCATTGTGGTCGCCGGGCTGGACGGAGTTCGGCGGCGAGTTCTACGAAACCCCGAAGCTCGAGATGCAACCGACGCCCCCTCGAATACCGGTCTATGTCGGTGGGCTCAGTGAGACCGCGCTGCGCCGAGCGGCGCGCCACGACGGCTGGATCGGTGACCTGATCAAGACCGACCGCGCTATCGCAGCGGTGGCCAGATTGCGTGAGCTTCGAGCCGAAAAGGGTTTGACCATGGACGATTTCACTATCCTCACGCCCTTGACCGACGCCTTCACGATCGCCGATTACCAGCGCGCCGAACACGCCGGCATCAGCGGAATCCTCACCATGCCGTGGATGTTCTACGCCGGGCCGGATGCCACGCTGGCCGAGAAAGTCGACGGAATGAAAAGGTTCCGCAAGGACCTCGCCCTTGACGCGTGATGTCAGGCACGTGGCAATAAGAGGGCAATGAAACGTTCCCTCGATCGCTCCTTTGGCCTAACCTGACGATCGTGGAGTTACACGGAAACCCCGAATTGGTGCCCGTAGAGGCTTTGCGCTCAGGTGACCCGATAACCGACGTCCACGGTGGCGGTCAGCACTACACAGTCCTCGAGTCGAAGGCTCTCGACGAGAGCTGTGTGGTTCTCGAACTCGAATCGAAGGCTCACGACCAGCTTCGAGTGATCGAGATGTCCTTCCCGGCCGGCTACTTCATGGGCAGGTCGGCGCGGCGCATTTTGTGACGCCAGGTCGGTGCCATCGCCGCGGACCTGGTGACACTCGGCAATCGACCGTGCCTGCATGATGGGAGCCATGCCCGAGATCAGGCCGTACCACATCGACGTCCCCGATGCCGTTCTCGACGACCTGCAGGAGCGTCTGGCGCGCACCCGCTGGCCGGAAGCCGAGACCGTCGATGACTGGAGCCAGGGGATACCGCTGGCCTACACCCGCGAGCTGGCCGGCTATTGGGCCGACGGCTACGACTGGCGCTCCCGGGAAGCCGCGCTGAACAGGTTCGATCACTACACCACCGAAATCGACGGTCTGGACATCCATTTCATCCACCAACGCTCGCGACATGACGACGCTCTTCCGCTGCTGATCACCCATGGCTGGCCGGGCTCGGTGGTGGAGTTTCACAAGGTGATCGAGCCGCTGGTCAACCCGCCGTCGGGTCGTGCCGAGG
>DASQRI010000273.1:0-5500 GCA_035642975.1 Mycobacterium sp. | reverse complement strand
ACTGCGCTCGCCCTGATAGAACAGGTCGGCCGGGTTGAGGTCGAAACCGGCACGGCGCCAACGCTCGCCGATACGCGCCACGCTTTCCCTGGAGAACGCCGCCGGGTCGGAGATGTGCTCGGTGGCCAACTGACTGCCCGGCGCACTGAGCGCGGTGATGTTGTCGAACAACCGGTCCTGAGCTTCGGGGGGTAAGTAGGGCAACAACCCTTCGGCGCTCCACGCCGTTGGCTGGTTGACATCAAAACCATGCTCGTGCAACGCGGTTGGCCAATCGTCACGGAGATCGATGCTGACCGTGCGGCGCTCGGCGGTCGGGTTGGCGCCGAGATCAGCCAGGGTGGTGGTCTTGAAGTCGATCACCTGCGGTTGGTCGATCTCGTAGACCACGGTCCCCGCGGGCCAGGGCAGCCGGTAGGCCCTGGTGTCCAGACCAGAAGCCAGGATGACCGCCTGCCGAATCCCGGCGTCGGTGGCGGCAATGAAGAAGTTGTCGAAAAATCTTGTGCGCACTGTCATTTGCTCAGCCCGCGTTCGGCCGTTCAGCGTCGGGTCGTCCTCGTCCAGGCTGATCTCTCCGTCGATGAGACGGATGAACGGAGCCAACCCCACCGCCCGCACCAGCGGGTCGGCGAAGGGATCGTTGAGCAGCGGCTCGGGTCCCTGAGAGGCCAGCGCGCGCGAGGCGGCGACCATCGTCGCGGTCGCTCCCACGCTGGATGCGGGGTCCCAGCTGTCGCCGTCGAACCTTCCCGACTGGGCGTCTGTCATCTGGATCGCTCCTACTTCTTGTCGGTCAGCGTGCCGCTGACATATTGACGGTCGGCGAACGGCAGGTCGTCCTCGACGATAGGCGGAAGACCGTTGGCCGCGAACATTTCCCGGATACTGCTACCGCTCATCTGCCACCCGTGGTCGGACAGATACGGCGATGCCTCGTTGCGGTCGCCGAAGTAGACGAGATTGGTCACGTCGAGATCGAGACCGTGCTTACGCCAGCGCTCCGAGACGGTCCGCATGCGTTCTTTGATCCGCTCCTCGTGCGCGGGGTCCCGGCTGGGCCCGCTCTCGGTTGCGATCCGGCTACCCGGCGCGCTGAGCTCGGTGATGGTGTCTAGCAAGCGGTCCTGCGCTTCGGGAGGCAGGTAGCCCAGCAGGCCCTCGGCGCTCCACGCGCTGGGCTGATCCGCCTCGAAGCCTGCCGCGCGCAGCGCAGCCGGCCAGTCGTCGCGGAGATCGATGGCGACCGCGCGCCGGTAGGCGGTGGGCTGGGCGCCCAGCTCGACCAGCGTGCGGGATTTGAATTCGATGACTTGCGGCTGGTCGATTTCGTAAACCGTGGTCCCGTCGGGCCAGGGCAGCCGGTAGGCGCGGGCATCCAGGCCGGACGCCAGGATCACCGCTTGCCGGATACCGGCGTTGGTCGCGTCGATGAAGAACTCGTCGAAGAATTTGGTGCGGACCGCCATGTTGTCGGTCATTCGCTGCACGCCTGCCGGCGAACCGTCGCTCTCGTCCTCGAGGTCGGCGGGGGACAGCTCGCCGGTGGCGAGTTTGGTGAACAGCTCCAGCCCGACGGCGCGAACCAGCGGCTCGGCATACGGGTCGTTGATCAGTGGGCGTTCGGTCTTGCTGGCCATCGCGCGGGCCGCCGCGACCATCGTGGCGGTCGCGCCGACGCTCGATGCCAGGTCCCAGGTGTCGCCATCAGTGCGTGCCATCGCTACCCCTCCGCGTGCGAGCCGAGCTGATACTTAGCCAATATAACGAGCTTACCATGCCGCCGATCAGCCCCGTTATGCAGGCATATTGCCGAAAGCCGTGTGATGACTGGCCATTCGCGCGACGCTTTGGCCATGGCGTATGCGGCCGCAGGAAAGCGGGTGCTGATCACCGGGGCGTCGTCGGGCATCGGAGCCGCCCTGGCCCGGCGGCTGGCCGGCCACGGCGCGGTGGTGGGGCTGACCGCCCGCCGCCCGGAGCGCCTGGCGGAGGTGCTGACCGACTGCCGCCGGAATTCACCGGCTTCGACGATGTGGGTGGCAGATCTGGCCGACACCGCCACGGTCGGCGAGCTGGGCTTGCGCGCCTGGGATGACTTGGGCGGCGTCGACGCGCTGGTCAACAACGCCGCAATGCCCAAGCGGCGCGCCGTCGATGCGCTGGCTCCAGATGAGGTCGAGGCCGTCATGCGGGTCAACTTCTTCGCCCCGATGCGGCTGACTCTGGCGATCCTGCCCCGGATGCTGGCCCGCGGGCACGGCGTCATCGTCAACGTGTCAAGCGTGGGCGGGCGACTGGGCATCATTCACGAAACAGCCTACTGTGCAAGCAAATTCGCGCTATGCGGGTGGAGCGAGTCGATGGCCGTCGACCTGCATGGCACCGGTGTCTCGGTAAAGCTGATCGAACCGGGAGCCGTCGATACCGAGATCTGGGATCAGCCCGGCAGCGAGGAACCGCTCTACCAGGGTCCCAAGGTGCCGGCCGAGACGGTGGCCGACGGCATCATCGCGGCACTGGACAGCGACCGTTTCGAGCATTACCTGCCCGACATGAAGGCGGTCGTCGACGCCAAGAACGCGGACCTGGATGCATATATCGCCGGCGCGGCCGGCATGGCGCCGCGATGAAGGCGCTGGTGTTCGGTGTGCCGCCCGAGCCGTTGGATGGGCCGGCCGACGCACTGACCCACAGTCCGCTTGCGTTACAACGAGTAGCGGAACCGCAACTGCTGCATGATGATTGGGTGATCACCCGGCCCCGGTTGACCGGTATCTGCGGGTCGGACTCCAAACAGGTCCTAATGGACTTCGGCGAGGGTGACGCCGACAACGCGATGGCGGCCTTTTGCTCGTTCCCTCAGGTCATGGGCCACGAGGTGGTCGCTGACGTGGTGCAAGTGGGGCCCAAGGCCCATGGTCTGGAGGTGGGCCAACGCGTCGTGCTCAACCCGTGGCTGTCCTGCGGGCCGCGGGGCATCGAGCCGCCCTGCCCGGCCTGCCGAAGCGGCGACTACAGCTTGTGCTGGAGCTTTTGCGACGGCGACATCAAACCCGGGATCCACACCGGTGTCTCAGCCGACGTGACGGGCGGCTACGCCGAGTTGATGCCGGCCCACGACAGCATGCTGTTCGCGGTACCCGAATCGGTGCCCGACGAGTTGGCGGTGTTCGCCGACCCGTTTTCGGTGTCGCTGCATGCCATCACCCGCCATCCGCCGCCGCCCTCGGGCCGGGTCCTGGTTTACGGCGCCGGCTCGTTGGGGTTGTGCGCGTTGGCGATCCTGCGGGCGCTCTACCCGGACGTGGCGGTCGCCGTGGTGGCCCGGTTCGAGGCCCAGTCCGAGCTGGCCCGCCGGTTCGGTGCGGAAATCGTGCTGGCGCACGAGCCTCGGCTGGCCCTCATCGAAGAGCTGGTGGGCTGGGGCGGCGGCCGGCTGTGGCAGCCGCTGCGGGGTTTGCCGATGGCCCACCCGGGCGCGCTCGACGTCGTCTACGACACCGTCGGAAAGCCGGAGACGTTCGAGGTCGGCGTCCGAGTGCTGGCCGCACGGGGCACGCTGGTGAAGGCCGGCGTGCACGCGCCCGGCCGGTGGGAGTGGAGTCCGTTGTATTTCAAGGAAATCAGCTGGGTCGGCAGCAATGCCTTCGGCGTCGAGGAGGTCGACGGGCGGCGCAAGCATGCGATCGCGCACTACCTCGACCTGGTTGTGGACGGCCGAATCGACTTGCGGCCCATGTTGACTCACACCTTCCGGCTCGACCAGTGGCGCGACGCCTTCCTGGCCATCGCCAACCAGGCCGAGAGCGGTGCGGTGAAGGTGGCCTTCAACCAGCGGTAGCCGGTGCCTATCGCGGCTTGAATGTGTAGGTCTCGCCGTGCGCGAGGTAGACGAACTTCGTACTTGCCGTCGAGGTCTGAGCGGCCTTCTTGAAGTCGTCGAGACCCGACAGGAACACCGAGAAGTCGTTGTAATGGATCGGGATGGCGGTGCGTGGTTTGGTGATCTCGACGGCCCTGACTCCCTGCTCGCCGGTCATCGTGACAACGGTGACAAGGAACGTCGTGCCGCCGGTGTGAATCAGACCCAAGTCGATGTCGGGGTAGCGGCGCGGAATGTCCTGGAGACCGTCGACGAGCATCGTGTCTCCGGTGATGTAGAGCCGGTAGAGCTGCTCGCCGTTACGGCTGAAGTCGAGTAGGTGGCCGTTGACGGGCATGAGCAGCTCGTTGACCGCCTCCTCGGTGGCGTGCTTGGCCGGCATCGCGGTGATCGTCAGCGTCGCGTCGCCCTTGTGCACCTCCAGAGATTCCCAGGTGTCCAGGGGATAGCCCTGCTCGAA
Source organism: Mycobacterium sp. (assembly GCA_035642975.1). Lineage (GTDB taxonomy): Bacteria > Actinomycetota > Actinomycetes > Mycobacteriales > Mycobacteriaceae > Mycobacterium. The sequence continues at coordinate 1,154 of DASQRI010000273.1, read as the reverse complement.
GCCGAGAGCGCTGAGCTTGCCCACCGCGTCCGCCGTCGAGACGATAGGCAGTTTTTTGTCGAGCTGTTGTGCGGCAACGTCATCGAAATGATCGCCGTGGTAGTGCGACAAGACGATCAGATCTATCGGTGGCAGGTCGGCGATCTGGCAAGCCGGCTCGACCTCGCGCCGGGCCCATATGCCGTGGCCCAGATAGACGTGTTCGCCTTTGTGCAGGAAGGCGGGATCGGTCAGGATCGTCAGCCCGCCGAAACGGATCAACGTGGTGGCGTTGCCGATGAAATAGACATCGCCCTGATTGAATTCTGGTGTCCCAGTGCTGGTTAGCTCCAAGGACGTCATCCTGTCGTCTCCTCTGTCCGCTCAGGCCGGTTCTGTGGGCGCGCCGTATCGCATTGTCCAAATAGGCACTTGACCGGGTGTGTACTCATTTCCCGCCCAGGGCGTACCGCAGATGTGCAAATACGCGTAAGGAGTTCCATCGAACATCACCCATGCGCCGGCATCGCGTACGGCTTTCGGCAGACCGTCGCGGGCCGCATCGTATGGCCAGATGATCATCCAGTGCGGGCCGATCGGAATGGCTGGACTTGATTTGTCGAACGGATCGGTGTTGCTGTGTTGCGTTGCACCGCAGAGCATGTAGATGATTCCGGGGGCCGTATTCGTGGGAGCCGGCTTGCCGGCCATGATGTCCATCATCCACTGCAATCCCATGGGATCCGCGCACATGGGCACGTCGCCGATCTTGTTCTCATCACCGGGAAAACACACCCACTGGTTGGTTCCCTGACGAAGCACGACGACATTGCCTTGCGCATCCATCTCCGCCACCGTGGCGTCACGGGTGATGTGGAGAGGTCCCGACGACATCGCACGCGATATCTTGGCGACCAATATCTGCTCGTCTCTGGAGGCCGGAAGGGGTTCGCCGGCGTGCAACGCCGTGATCGCGCTGTTGCTGTAACTTCCTGACGCACCGAGTGTCTCGGCCATGCGGGCTCCTCTCAACGGTAATTTCGGCGCAGGGCGATCTCACCCATGTCGATGGCGATCAGCAGCGGCTCCGGGACGAGCTGGTAGTCACCCTGCCAGCCGTAGACCCGCCGCGTCGTGGGGATGATGATCCCTTCTACTTCGCGATAGTCGGTGGC
>DASQRI010000272.1:0-2775 GCA_035642975.1 Mycobacterium sp. | reverse complement strand
GACGTCGACAGGTACGTCGCCCTGCACGGTAACCCGGCGCATCAGCCGATATTGATCGTCGTAGTCGTCGATCGCTCGGTGCTGGGTCGCCCGGTTGTCCCAGATGGCGACGTCGCCGGCCGCCCAGTTCCACCGGATCGTGTTCTCCGGCGCCGTGATTCGTCGCTGCAGCAACTCGAGGAGCATTTGCGACTCGTAGTTGTCCAGACCAACGAAGCTGTGCACGAAGCTGCCGGCCACCAAGGTGCGTTCACCGGTCTCCGGATGTACCCGTACGACCGGATGTTCGGTCCGAAAGTCGACCTTTTCAAATCGGGTCTGATGCGCTTGCTGCTCTTGGGTTTTCGTCTGCGACGGGGCGAGGTAGTCGAAGCGATTGGTGTGTAGTGCCCAGAGATTCTCGGTGAGGTGTTGGAGCGGCTCAGGCAGCGCCTGATACGCGGCCGTGGTGGATGCCCACAGGGTCGATCCGCCGTAGCTCGGCAGTGCGACGGCGCGCAGCACCGATGCGGCCGGGTAGTTCGCGACGAACGTGACATCGGTATGCCAGCGGTTGGCCTTGGCGTAGTCGGAGTCGATCGGCGTGATGATCGGCGCGCCGTCTTGCTGCAGTGCGGGGTGGGCGATCGGAGTGCCGAGGCGCGCGGCGAAGGCTTGATGCTGGGCGTCGTCCAGGTTGTGTTGGTCGCGGAAGAAGATCACCTGGTGGCGCAGCAACGCCGTTCGGATTTGTCCTACGGTCCGGGCGTCGAGGTCGCCGGCCAGTTGAACGCCGTCGATGCGGGCGCCGATCCGGCTGCCCAACTGGGTCACGGTCAGAGTCGACGGAATGGTCATGGGAGAGTCCTCTCGAGCATCGGTGTAGTCAAGTGTCTACATATCGTTAGGAGTAACTGTAGCCGTACGACTACAGTTACGTCAACCCGCGTCGGGTCTCGACGAACCGGGAGTCGCTCGCCACTAGACTGTGCCGGTGGAGTCAGCATCGCCCCGTCCCGTGCTGGTCGTCGATTTCGGCGCGCAATACGCGCAGTTGATCGCCCGCAGGGTGCGCGAGGCGCGGGTGTTCTCCGAGGTGATTCCGCATACCGCTTCGGTCGACGAGATCAAGGCCCGCGACCCGCAGGCGGTGGTGCTTTCCGGTGGACCGGCCAGCGTCTACGCCGAGGGCGCACCGCAACTCGATCCGGCGTTGTTCGACCTGGGTGTGCCGGTGTTCGGCATCTGCTACGGATTCCAGGCGATGGCGCAGGCGCTCGGCGGCGCGGTCGCGCACACCGGCACCAGCGAGTACGGCCGAACCGAACTGAAAGTGGTTGGCGGTGAATTGCATTCGGATCTGCCTGATACGCAGCCGGTGTGGATGAGTCATGGTGACGCCGTCACCGCGGCTCCGGACGGGTTCGAGGTCGTGGCCACCAGCACCGGTTCGCCGGTGGCAGCCTTCGAGAACCGGGCCCGACGATTGGCCGGCGTCCAGTACCACCCCGAGGTGCTGCACAGTCCGCATGGCCAGCAGGTACTCACCCGGTTCCTGCACGACTTCGCCGGCATCGCCGCGGATTGGACGCCCGCCGGCATCGCCGAGGCCTTGATTGAGCAGGTGCGCAACCAAGTTGGCGACGGGCACGCGATCTGCGGGCTGTCCGGGGGCGTGGACTCCGCGGTGGCCGCCGCTCTCGTGCAACACGCTATCGGAGATCGGCTGACGTGTGTGTTCGTCGACCACGGCCTGCTGCGCGCCGGCGAGCGGGCGCAGGTGCAGCGTGACTTCGTCGCCGCTACCGGTGCAAACCTGGTGACCGTCGACGCGGCCGAGACCTTCCTGGAGGCTTTGTCAGGGGTGACCAATCCCGAAGGCAAGCGCAAGATCATCGGGCGGCAGTTCATCCGCGCGTTTGAAGGCGCAGTGCGAGATACCTTGGAAAACAAGGACATTGAGTTTTTGGTGCAGGGTACCCTGTATCCCGATGTGGTGGAGTCCGGCGGCGGCACCGGCGCAGCCAACATCAAGAGCCATCACAATGTCGGCGGCCTGCCCGGTGACCTGAAGTTCAAACTCGTCGAGCCGTTGCGGCTGCTGTTCAAAGACGAGGTACGTGCGGTCGGGCGGGAATTGGGCCTGCCGGAGGAAATCGTTGCGCGCCAGCCGTTTCCGGGACCCGGCTTGGGAATCCGGATCGTCGGTGAGGTCACCGCGGCGCGGCTGGACACGCTGCGCCGTGCCGACTCGATCGCGCGCGAGGAGCTGACCGCGGCGGGTTTGGATCAGCAGATCTGGCAGTGCCCGGTGGTGCTGCTGGCCGACGTCCGGTCGGTCGGCGTCCAGGGCGACGGTCGGACCTACGGGCACCCGATCGTCTTGCGACCGGTGTCCAGCGAGGACGCCATGACCGCCGACTGGACCCGGGTGCCCTACGAAGTCCTGGAGCGGATTTCCACCCGGATCACCAACGAGGTCGCCGAGGTCAACCGCGTGGTGCTGGATGTCACCAGCAAGCCGCCCGGCACCATCGAGTGGGAATAGCCCGTCGACGCTTTTCCATCCTGAGCTACAGACGCAGACGCCCCGGCTGGGCGCGGCGCGAGTTCTTGTTGTCGGTTGCCCCGATCGAGGGGAACGGCCCCATTGGTTGACTCTCGCGCCCGTCGCGTGGTACCAACTAATCAATTGAAAACGTCATTTTCAATTGATTAGTTGCTACCACCAGGCGGGAGTGGATACGTGGCCGACGAAGCCGAACCAACGGCCCAAGAGGCCTGGAAGAACCCGAT
>DASQRI010000271.1:0-8505 GCA_035642975.1 Mycobacterium sp. | reverse complement strand
GAGCAGTTTGCGCAGACCCGGCTGCGACAACAGGTAGCCGCGATTGCGGTAGGTGAAATAACGCTTGGTGGGGTCGTCGGGATATTGGGTGTGCATGCGGCCCGCCAGAATCGGCTTGAACTCGGCCGACCCGCACGGATGTAGATAGGCGGCGTCCAGACAGGTGCCGAACGCCAGCCCGGACCGCACCAGCCGACGGTGCATCTCGACCTCGTCGCCGCGAACGAACAGCCTCAGGTCGGGCACACCGATCGACTCGAACGTCGACGCCCGGAACAGTGCCCCGTTGAAAAGCGAGGCGATCCCCGGCAGCAGTTCCTGATCCGGGGCGGTACGCAACTCGTCGACTCGCCTGCGCCACACCAGGCCGCGCCGCAACGGAAAGGCCAGCCGCTGCGGGTCATCGGCATTGCATACCATCGGCGACACCTCGGCCAACCGATGTTTCTCGGCGCATGCCAGCAGCTTGGCCAACACTTGGCTGTCTTGTGGGTGGCCGTCGTCGTCGGCCAGCCACACCCAGTCCGCGCCGACGGCCAGCGCGTGAAGGATGCCGAGCGCGAAACCGCCTGCGCCGCCGAGGTTTCGGCGTGATGGCAAATACGTCGTGGGGACGGGCTGACCGTTCACCAGATCACGCACGCGATCGTCGTCGTCTTCCGAAAAGTCATTGTCGACCACGATCAACTGGTCCGGCAGCCGGCTCTGGGTGCTCAACACATCAAGCGACTTGGCCAGTTCGTCGGGCCGCCGATGGGTGACCACGACGGCGCACACCATCGTCGGGCGCTGCGTCGTCGCCGGCGGCTCAGTCATTCGCGGGAGCCTGGGTTTCGGCGAGCACTTCCCGCACATGCCGCGCGGCGTCTTCACCCTCGTAGGCCCGCACCACGTCCTCGATGCTGCCGGTGAGCTTGATGACGCCGTGGTCGATCCACATCGCCGTCTTGCACAGCCGGGCCAGGAACTCGTTGGAATGGCTGGCGAAGACCAGGATTCCGGAGCGCTCGACCAGGCGCTGCAGCCGTGTCTGCGCCTTCTTGAGGAAGTCGGCGTCGACGGCGCCGATCCCCTCGTCGAGCAACAGGATCTCCGGGTCGATGCTGGTGACCACACCCATGGCCAGCCGCACCCGCATACCGGTGGAATACGTGCGCAGCGGCATCGACAGGTAGTCGCCGAGTTCGGTGAACTCCGCGATCTCGTCGACCTTGGCCAGCATCTGTTTGCGGGTCTGACCGAGGAAGAGGCCACGGATGATGATGTTCTCGTAGCCGGAGATCTCTGGGTCCATGCCGACGCCCAGATCGAACACCGGCGCCACCCGGCCGCTGACCACCGCGGAGCCGCGCGTCGGCTCGTAAATGCCCGAAAGCAACCGCAGCAGGGTGGATTTCCCGGCACCGTTGTGGCCCACCAGCCCGACCCGATCGCCCATGTCTAGCGACATGGTGATATCACGCAGCGCCTCGATGACCACCACGTTGGAGGCGTTGCGCCCGATCGCGCCGCCCGCCTTGCCGAGGAAGGCCTTCTTCAGGGAGCGCGATTTGGCGTCGAAGATCGGAAACTCCACCCATGCGTTGTGGGTTTCGATGTGTGGACCAGCTGGCGTCACGGGCGTCTGCCTAGAGGTATTGCCCAGTGCCCGAACCGGACCCGCCGGGCCTGCCGACTCCCGGCGGCAGGCCGCGCTGTTCGCGCATCTGCTCCAGCTGCGCGCGTGCGGACATCTGTTGGGCGAACAGCGCGGTCTGGATGCCGTGGAACAGTCCTTCCAGCCAGCCGACGAGCTGCGCCTGAGCGATACGTAACTCGGCGTCCGATGGGATGGTGCCTTCGGTGAACGGCAGGGTAAGGCGGTCGAGCTCGTCACGCAGTTCCGGCGCCAACCCATCTTCGAGTTCCCTGATGCTGGTGGCGTGAACCTCACGCAACCGGTTACGGCTGGCGTCGTCGAGCGGCGCGGCTCGGACCTCCTCGAGCAGCTGCTTGATCATGGTGCCGATCCGCATCACCTTGGCCGGCTGTTCGACCAGGTCGGTCAGCGACCGGTCATCGGGGTCTTCGTCGTGCGCGGTCGCCATCAGTTGGGGGTCGACGCCACTGATGACCTCGATGTCGTCGTCGTCGCCGTTGCTCAAACCGAGTCACCTTTCCGTTCTGCCTCTAGCGTCGGTCATGTTTTGGGAGTTGCCGGGGCGCCACGCCATTCGTAGATCCAGGCTCCACCGTTGTCGTAGATCTTTGCCCACCACTTCGATTTGTCTATCGACACTAGTCCGTCGGGCACCTTGAACCCTCGAACGGTCGGCGCGCTGGTCAGCACGTAGCGAATATTGAGCGCCCGCACTGCCTCGGGGCCCAGCGCCCGCTCGAGTTTGGATGCCCGTGGATTGGCGTCGGCATCGGCGTACGCCCAGAAATTGAATCGGTAATAGCCCGGCCCGATCTGCTGCGGAAAGTCGTAGTGCGTCCATAGCGGATGCAGGTCGGCCACCGCATACATCCACGCGGTGCCGTCGATGTTGGAGTCGCCGATCACTGTTGTGCGGGCGCCGGGCAGCGTCGCCAGGTAGGCAAAAGCGTCGAGGTCTTTCTGGTCGATGATCACCGAGTCGTATTTGTCCCCGAACAGCACCAGGTGCCGAAACAAGTAGTGTCGGCCCGTCAAGACGGTGGTGATCACCAGCAGTACGGCGGTCGCCGAAACCCACACGGATGCAGGCACTTTCGTGAACTGGCGGGCAACTCGTGTCGCCCCGGCCACCGCCCCCGCGACCAACGCGAACACGGCGATTCCTGCCATCGGCGTCACCAGCATCGTCACTACGGCCGACAGCCGTCGCGGATCGTTGTAGAAGAACTGGCTGAATTGTTCGATGGCAGCGCCAAGCGGGTTGCGAAACGGCGCGCCCGAGTAGGTGGTCGCCACGGTCAATACCAGCCAGACCACCGGGGGCCACCAGATTCTCTGGCGCAGCAGGATCGCCATGCCTATCGCGCTCAGCACGACCAAGCCGTATTGGGTGGGGAAGTCGTTGAGATGGCGGGTGTGCAGCAACAGCGCATCGATAACGCCCTGCTTCACGCTCTTGAAGCTGGGGAAAGCGTGCCCGGCGATGATGTCGGCCTGCCTGGCTACCCCGATGAACTGTGGCGCGAGTATCAGCGCCGCCGGCACCGCCGCGGTGGCCAGGGTCAGCCCGTCGGCACGGCGCCCACGCACCGGATGCCACCAGGCGTCCATAAGCCACCAGGCCGCCAGGAACAAGATGACGACGAACCCGCCGGTGAGATGCACCGAGAAGACGCCCACCAGCGCCAGCACGGCCACTGGGACGCGGTCGCGATGCCGCAGCGCCGAGGCCAACAGGACGAACGTCGGGATCGCCACCCCGTAGGCCGCCAGGTTGGGCATCGCCGCGGTGCCGAACTCGACGTAGGGCACCGACGTGAACGATGCCGACAACGCGGCCGAGGTGGCCGATACACCCGCGGCCAGCCAGGGGTCGATGCGTGGCCGGAGCAGAAACCAGGTGAGCATGGCCGCGCTGGACGGAAACAGCCAGATCGAGGCCGCCACCGAAGTCAACGTGTATCCGGTGGTGGGTGCTGCCCCGGTGAGCTGGCAGAACACCGCAGTCAGGGCATGGAACACCGACGGGTAGTACAGCGGTTGGTGGGTCTCGACGTTGCGCAGCTCGCCCATGTGGGTCGACGACGCCTGGCCGGTGTCGAGGATGAAGCGCACCTCGTTGGCGTGCCAGACCGCGTCCCAGGTGCTGGGGATGGACTGCCAATGCACGATGCCGCGGTAGGCGGCCCACATGATCAGCAGAGCGCCGAGCCCCACCCCGGCCGCCACCGTCAGCGCCTGACGGCGGCTGATGGCTCGCGCTTCGGCCTCGGCGTCGCGGTAGCCGGCGAGCAGCGGCTGCAAACCTGTCATCACCAGGCACACCGCGGCCAGCGTGGCAAGCGCTGTCCAACCGTTCCAAGGGATTCCGATTGCACCGAAGGGAATAATCGCCAACGCCACCACGCCGTAAGTCAGCGCCGGGCCAACTGCGATGGCGACCGGCCAAGTTAGCTGGGCGATCCGCGCGACGATTACCCCCGGCGCGATCAGCAAAAACAATGCGATCAGCGTTCCGAACCAGAGCCCCACTGGACTAGTATGGCTGGCCGGGTGACCTGGCTCGGGACGGCGGGGACGTATCTGGGCGCCCGCTACCGTCACGGTTTAGCTGAAATCGCGTAACTCTAAGGTGGCTGGCATGGCATACGACGTCGCCCGGGTGCGGGGATTACACCCGTCACTCGGGGACGGTTGGGTGCATTTCGACGCGCCGACCGGGATGCTGATTCCCGACTCGGTGGCGACCACCGTGTCGACGGCCTTCCGCGGATCGTTCCCCAGTACCTATGGTCCGCATCCGTCGGCGAAGCGCAGTGCCGCCGTGCTGGAGGCGGCCCGCCAGGCGGCGGCGGATCTGGTCAACGCCGACCCGCGCGGTGTCGTGCTGGGCGCCGATCGCGCGGTCTTGCTGGCGTCGCTGGCCGATGCGTCGTCGACGCGCGCCGGGCTGGGCTACGAGATGGTGGTCACCCGCCTTGACGACGAAGCGAACATCGCGCCGTGGCTGCGTGCGGCAAACCGCTTCGGCGCCAAGGTGAAATGGGCCGAGGTCGACATCGAGACCGGTGACCTACCGGCTTGGCAGTGGGAGAGTTTGATCGGTCAGTCGACCCGTCTGGTCGCCGTGACGTCGGCGTCGGGCACCCTGGGCACGGTCACCGATCTGCGTCCGGTGACCAAGTTGATCCACGACGTCGGCGGGTTCGTGATCGTCGACCACTCCGCTGCCGCGCCGTACCGGCTGATCGACATCGACGAGATCGACGCCGACGTGGTGGCCATCAACGCCGTCGGGTGGGGCGGTCCGCCAGTGGGGGCGTTGGTGTTTCGCGATCCGGCGATGATCAACACCTTTGCGTCGGTGGCGACGAACCCGTATGCCACCGGGCCGGGCCGTCTCGAGGTCGGCGTGCATCAGTTCGGTCTGCTCGGCGGTTTCGTCGCCAGCATCGAGTATCTCGCCGCGCTCGATGAGTCAGCTCGCGGAACTCGGCGCGAAAGACTTTCTACTTCAATGCAATCGGCCATGTCCTACATGGACGGGATATTCGAATACCTGATGGGCTCACTGCGGTCGCTGCCGCTGGTGGTGGTGATCGCCCGGCCCGAGACCCGGATCCCCGTGGTCAGCTTCGCTGTTCACGAGGTACCGGCCGACCGAGTCGTGCAACGGTTGGCGGACAACGGCATTCTGGCGATCTCCAATGCCAGCTCGCGGGTGCTCGACGTGATCGGTGTCAACGATGTCGGTGGTGCGGTCACCGTCGGGTTGGCGCACTACTCGACGATGGCCGAGGTCGACCAGTTGGTGCGCGCCCTGGCATCGTTGGGCTGATTCCTGCCGACGCTAAACGGTCAGCACGATCTTTCCGGTCACCTGCCCCGACGACAACAGACGATGCGCCTCGGCGGCTTGCTGGATCGGCATGCGTGCCCCGATGACCGGCTGCACGCGTCCGTCAGCAATCATCGGCCAGACCGCGGCCAGCACCGCCTCGGCGACGGCGCTTTTGCTGTTGGGGCCGGTCGCCGGCCGACCCCGCAGCGTGGTGCCGATGACCCGTGCGCGTTTGCTGAGCAGCTTGCCGATATTGAGCTCGCCTTTCAGTCCACCCTGCATCCCGATGATGACGAGTTGGCCGTCGCTGGCCAGTGCGTCGATGTTGCGGTCCAGATACGCCGCGCCCATGATGTCCAGGATCACGTCGGCGCCCGCTCCGTCGGACGCTTCCCGCACTCGTGCGACGAAGTCGTCTTCGTGGTAGTCGATGGTGATTTCGGCGCCCAATTCGCGGCAGAAGTCCAGCTTCGCCGGTGAACCCGCGGTGACCGCCACCCGGGCACCCAATTCCCGGGCGACCTGAATGGCGTGACTGCCCACGCCGCTGGCGCCGCCGTGGATGAGGATCAGTTGGCCCCGGCCCAGATGAGCCGTCATGACCAGGTTCGACCACACCGTGCACGCCACTTCCGGTAGCCCGGCAGCATCCACCAGTTCGACGCCGCCCGGAATGGTCAGCACCTGACCGGCGGGCACAGCGACGTGTTCGGCGTATCCGCCGCCCGCCAGTAAGGCGCAGACTTCTTGCCCGGGCGACCAATCCGCGACGTCGTCGCCGACCGCCGCGATGACCCCGGAGACCTCCATGCCGAGCACTTCGCTGGCGCCAGGCGGTGGTGGGTACAGGCCGGCGGCCTGCAGCAGGTCGGCCCGGTTGACGCCGGCGGCGCTGACCTTGATCAGCACCTCGCCGCGGCCCGCGGCGACGTCGGGGACTTGCTGCCACAGGAGTTGATCGGCGGACTCGGCGACGATGGCGTACATGCTCGCCACGCTACTACCTGCGGATTTTTACTGTTCCAAAGGCGATGTGTCGCATAGCATGACGTAATGGCCGCCCTGATTGCCGGCCGGACAGCCGGTGAGATGCCCGGGCTGGATATCGCCGAGCAGAAGTCGTGGCAGAACTTCCTGGATTCCAACCTGCGGTTGTATGCGACGCTCAACCGTCGACTGAACGACGCGCACCAACTGTCGCTGTTCGACGTCAGGGTCTTGGACATGTTGGACAACGCGCCGGCCGGTCGGGCCCGGATGGGTGACCTCGCCGAGGCACTGCCGTCGCTACCGAGCCGGCTGACCCGTCAGATTCGTCGCCTCGAAGGGCAGGGTCTGGTGCGCCGCGAGGCGAGCCAGGATGACCGGCGTCGGGTGATGGCCACTATCACCGATGACGGCAGGGCAGCGGCGCGGCAGGCCATGGTGACCTATGCCCAGAGTGTGCGCATCCACTTTCTCGGCCACTTGTCACGCTCGCAAATCGCCGCGATGGGGGAGAACTGCCGCCGGATAAGCACCGCGCTGAAGCGTTCCGACCGGGCTTTGAAGACCGGCGGGCAGGCCGGCGGCGCCTGACACGGCACGGCGACGATGCGGCCCGGACGGGCCGAGGAGGAGGCGGGCGATCATCGAGCCGCTACCCTTGTCCGCGGTGGCGTGGCAGAGCGGCCTAATGCACTCGCCTTGAAAGCGAGAGACGGCTAAAACCGTCCGGGGGTTCAAATCCCTCCGCCACCGCACCTCCGCCACCGCAGGTATTGCGGTGTCACGTGTCAACTATCGCGCATCGGCATCGGTCGGCTATGCACAAAATCCGTATTACGAAACCCGCGGAATTTCGGCGGCGATGCGGTCCATGAGCGCCGTATAACGCTTGAGTTCGGGATCCCTGCCGGGCTTGCCGCTGCTCACCACACCGGCGGCCAGTTGGCGCTCCGGGTCGGCCCAGATCGCGCAGTTGACCAGCCCGAGGTGACCGAACGCCGCCGGCGCGTGCCGGCCGAACGGGCCGTACTTTTCGGTGCCCAGCTGAAAACCTGTGCCCCAGCGGGCAGGAGCCAGTCCGGTCGCGACATCCGGTCGCAGACGACGACTTTGGCGCACGGCATTACGCAGTGTCTCCGGTCTCATCACCTGGACACCGTCGAGTTCGCCTCCCCGGCGCCATATTTCGGCAAAGCGCGACATCTCAGCGGCGTTCGAGATGGTGTTCGACGACGGCACAACGGTGGTGAGAAACATCGGTGTGTTAGTGAGCGGGATGGTCTGGTAAAGCGTGCCGCCGATCGCCTTGCGGAACGCCGCCGCGATCGGGGCCGGTAGCTGCTTGCCGGTAGCGTGACTGGGCGCGACCAGCGGGATATCATGTTCTGCGACACCGAAATTCGTCCACCGGAAGCCCAGCGGGTCGAGGATCTCGGTGGCCAGAATCTCGCGGACGTCCTTGCCGGTGGCGGCGTAGACGATCTCGCGCATCAGCGGACCCCAGGTCAGCGCGTGGTAGATGTGCACCAGCCCCGGGCGATACAGCGGCCGCAGCGCGCCGAGTTGTTCCTGCGCGTACTCGTGGTCGTCCGCCCGTTTGAGGTCCGGCTTCGGTCCGGTGGGGAATGGCACGCCCGCGCTGTGGGTGAGCACGTGCCGAATGGTGGTGCGGTCCTTGCCGTGGCTGGTGTAGGTGGGCAGGTACTCGCAGACGCGGTCGTCGAGCGAGAACTGCCCGCGTTCGACGAGCATGTGCACGACGGTCGCGGTGATCGCCTTGGCCGACGAATAGACGCAGAACGGCGTATCGGTTTGGACAGGTACTTTCTCGGCGTCTGATGGGTCGGCGGGTGCGTTGCCCCAGCCGTGCCCGATCGCCCGGTTGAGCACGACATTGCCGTTGTGTCGGACGCACACCTGGATCGCCGGGTGCATCCCGGCCTGATACCAGTGGCGAGCGGCTTGCCAGATCCGCTCGACGGCCGTGGGGTCGATCCCGGAGTGGTCTTCATCGCCGATCGCCGTGACCGCGTCGAGG
>DASQRI010000270.1:0-2206 GCA_035642975.1 Mycobacterium sp. | reverse complement strand
CAGTTTGCGCAGGTCAGCGAAAGCGGACGGTCAACGTCGCCAGGCCGAAGATCTTCCGGCCATCGGACTTTGCGGCAACGATGACGACACCGGTGCGGGTGGCCACGTCCAGCGACTTGATCCGGCCATCAAGACCGTTGTGCAGAAAACGATGATGCACGACGTGGACATCTTCGGCATCGGCGAATCCGAGTACCACAAGACGGAGCGCCCCGAGGGCGAGATCCGGATCGCCCAGGACACCACCCGCGCGCCCGGGACGCCGTCCTTCGATGACCTGACGGTCGGCGACGAGCTGCCGCTGCGCCACACCCGCCTGTCGCGCGGCGACCTGGTGAACTACGCCGGGGTGGCCGGTGACGCCAACCCGATTCACTGGGATGAGGACATCGCCAAGCTGGCCGGGCTGCCCGATGTGATCGCCCACGGCATGCTCACCATGGGTTTGGGTGCCGGATTCGCCTCCGCATGGTCAGGCGACCCCGGTGCTGTCACCCGCTACGCGGTGCGGCTCTCGGCTCCCGCGATCGTGTCGGCCAGCGAGGGCGCAGATGTCGAGTTCAGCGGCCGGATCAAGTCGCTGGACGTGGCCACCCGCACCGGTGTCGTCATCGTTGCCGCAAAGTCCGATGGCCGGAAGATCTTCGGCCTGGCGACGTTGACCGTCCGCTTTCGCTGACCTGCGCAAACTGCGTTGATTCAGTCACTTACGTTCGGTCCGACGACAGAGGCGCGGTTTAGTCGTCGAGCGGGATGTTCCTCCGCTTCTTCGAGATTTCGATGTGGTAGCCGTGCAGGACTGTGACGATCATCGAGATTGAGACGACGCCTTCGGCAATGAAAAATGCGGCGAAGTCGATAAGCGACCCGATCGGTGGGTCTCCTGGGACGGCGTTTCGCAGGGGGATGAGCGCGAAGAGCAAAGTGCCGAGGAAACCGAGCGCAGACCAGAACAAGCCGAGCTTGCCGCTGGCGACGAACCATGCCGCGATGAGCGCGGCGACGGTTAGGCACCACATGAACACCATGATGAATACGGCAAACACGACGGTGCTCGTCGAACGTTGCACCGTTGCGGTTGCGGCGAACAGTGATTGGGGTGGCGTGATGGTTTTGGTTTTTCCTCGACCCTGGTGCAGTTGGATGGATCGTTCCTGTTTCGGGGCAAGCTTAAAGAAGGTGTCGATGTTGCTGAACACGACTCGGACCGGGACTGCGCGCTGGTTTGAGGCGTCGCCGACGAGCACGTGGAAATAGAAGTTCGCCGTATAGCTGTCGAAGGGGTAGTCGGTGATGGTCCCGTCGCGAAGCGCGAATTCGACCGACACGAATTCTGGGCGTTCATATGCTTTGGAGACCACGGTGGCGTTGGTCACCGCGTTGCTGACGAGGGTCGCATCTTCTTTCAGATCATGTGTGCGCTCGTCCACCAAGGAGCCCGCGCCCTTTAGCTCTAACTGGGCGCTTATCCGGTTGGTGGACGGGTCGATTTTCTGGATGAGGACGTTGACGGTCATGTGGTCGGGGTTGTCGGTGTTGCCGAGCACAGTCGGATGGTTGCCTTTGTGGTGCTCCAGCCAGTAGAAGGAAACGCTCAGGATTGTGAGCACAACGACCAGGAGCGTTAGAGAGATGAGCTTGGCGACGCTGGGTAGGCGCGGTGGGCCGGGTGTTGACGTTCTTGCTATTGGCATCGTCAGGGTTGACGTTGACATACTCAGCCTCTCCTAAAGGTATTTCGTGAGCGGTTGCGCCGGCCGGCGCCCAGGCGCAAGCACACAAGCCCAGATATGCGCCCCCTCGATACGGCCATCATGCCGGAATTGAGGCCAAAAGACCTCGGAGGACGCGCCGTGTGCAGTGTAACGAGTGAGACTCGTTCATAGTGTGTGCACCCATCGGCCGCGGGGAATTTCGCGTTGCCCGTGGGCCGGGTCGGCTGGACAACGGCACAAGGTCGGCACGTACGTATTCGCCTGCCATGCCTAGGGTTTCACGCGTGGTGAGCCGAAGTGATTGGCAGCCGCATCGCTTGCTGGTTGGAACCTCAGCGCGGGCGTTTCCGGTCGCCTGGCCGTCGGCCGATCAGTCAGGTTCCGGTCAGCTCGCTGCGTTCGTCGAGCGGTTCATCGACCTGGCGACTTGACGGCTCGCCGCCGTGTTTGGCCGCGCTGTGGCGTGCCTAGAGCAGTTGAGCACATGCATA
>DASQRI010000269.1:0-2008 GCA_035642975.1 Mycobacterium sp. | reverse complement strand
GGGTTGTGGGTGGCCTCGGCGGCGGCGATCAGGCCGGTCGCGGCGGCCATCGCTTCGTCATGGGACCCGGCGAGCGTCAGTGCGAGGACCAGGTATGCCGTGATGACTGTATGGGTGTCGCGACCGTGTGCAAGCTGGGCGCGGCACCACTCGACACTCCGTTCGGGTTGGCCGATGAGATCATACGCAGCGCCGAGCACGGCCTCGACGCCGAACGGCACCTCTTCGTAGCGGCCACTGGCGATCAGCAGCTGGGCGGCGTCGGCGTAGCGGACCGCGTCATCCGTCCTACCAACCTGGCAGCACTGCGTTGCGATCGTGTACAGGAACGCGAGCCGGGGGTGGTCGGCGACGCGGGCGGGTTCGATGAGTTCTTCGGCCCAGGCTATCGGCTCGCGCTTTTCGACCGATACGCCGAGGAACGCCGCATACGTGGCGATGATGGCGGCGGTGTCGAGGTCGCCCTGGTCGGCGGCCCAGCGAAACGCGGTGCGCAGATTGGGCAGCTCGAGAGTGAACCAGTCGTAGGCCTCCCGCTGTCGGGGGCTGTCCCACAGGGCCAGGATGTCGGCTTCCCGCCCGGCGAAGTAGCGGGCATGCGCTGTCCGGGCTTCGGTCGCCGAACCGCTTGCGACGAGTTGCTCCTCGGCGAACTGGCGGATCGTCTCCAACATCGAAAACCGGGCATGCCCAGAGGAGCGATCTGCCAGGAGCAGCGACTTACGCACCAAGGCATCGAGCAGATCGAGAGTGGCGAAGTCATCATCGGAACCCATGACGGCGCAGGCACTTTGGAGGTCGAATCCGCCGGCGAACCCCGAACACCGCTCCAGCAGCACCTTCTCCGCGTCATCGAGGTGGTCGTAGGACCACGCCACCGCATGACGGAGCGTCTGGTGGCGTGACAGGCCGCGCCGCGACCCGACCAGCAGCCGGAAACGCTGATCGAGGCGATCACGCACGTCGCTGGCGGTCATCGACGCCATCCGCGAGGCCGCCAACTCGATAGCTAACGGGATGCCGTCGAGTCTGCGGCAGATTTCCACGACAGCGTCCACCTCGCCGGGTTGGGCCAGCGAGAAGTCTGACACGACACTGTGGGCACGGTCGACGAACAGGTTCACGGCGGCGGATTCGGTTCCGGAGTTGACGTCGAGCGACGGGACACGCCATAACTGTTCTTCGCTGACTCCCAATCCTTCGCGGCTGGTCGCCAGGATCGTTACCGTCGCTGAGGCGGCGAGGATCGCCTCGACCAGATCCGCGACACTGTCGACAACGTGCTCGCAATTGTCGAACACGAGCAGCCGCATTCTGCCCTCCAAGGCGGAGGCCACCGACTCGGTTACTGTCTTGTCCGGTTGCTGAATGATGCCCAACACCGCCGCGACGGCATCGGGCACCGCCGCGGGGTCGGTGACCGCGGCCAGCTCGAAAAACCACACCCCGTCGGGGAATTCATCGACCAGCCGCCCCGCCACTTCCAGCGCCAGCCGCGTCTTGCCGACCCCACCTACCCCCGTCAGTGTGACCAACCGATGAGCCTTGAGCGCGGTGCGCAGCTCGGCGACCTCCCCCTCGCGCCCGATGAAGCTGGTGACCGCAGGCCGCACGTTTCCCGGACTCGCATCCAGCGCCCGCAACGCAGGAAAGTCCGCCTGCAGGCCCGGCGCTCGGACCTGAAACACCCCGACCGGAGTCGGCAGGTCCCGCAGCCGTCGCGGCCCCAGATCGAGCAGATCCACCCCGCTGAGCAGACTCGCGGTCGACTCGGCCAAAAGGATCTGGCCGCCGTGCCCGGCGGCCATCACCCGTGCGGCGCGGTTGAGCACCGCACCGAAGTAGTCCGCTCCGCGTAGCTCGGCCTCGCCGGTCGCAATGCCCATCCGCACCCGCAACTCCAGCGCCCGCTGCGCGGCCACCGCGGCATCAACCGCAGACCTCGGCGATGCGAACGCCGCACAGACACCGTCGCCGGTGTGTTTGAACAACCAGCCCCCGTGCGTCT
>DASQRI010000268.1:0-3434 GCA_035642975.1 Mycobacterium sp. | reverse complement strand
CGCCAACGTGATTGACGTGAAGTGCTTGGCTGCGCAGCAGCCAGTACCGTGTCGCGCAGCCGGGCCGGTGGATCGGCCGCGGTTGCCGCCGACACCATCGCCATCGCCTCGCCGACGGCGCGTACCTCAGCACGAAAAGCCTCGGCGACCGCTGCCGGCGCGGTGGCGAGTTGGCGGTCGATCGCCGCGCGTTCGGTGTCGGAGATGGCGTTCAGCGCGTAGGGCGTGGCCAGCTCGAGCAGGTCGAATTCGGTGGGTTCGGTCATGGCACACCCAGGCAGTTGCGGAGTCCGCGCAGCGCGTCGCGCATCCGGGACTTGATCGTTGAGAGGTTCGCTGACAATCGCTGCGAGACTTCGACGTAGGTCAACCCGCCGTAGTAGGCCATTTCGATGCACTGCCGCTGCGTGTCGGTTAGCCCGCCGAGGCACGCCGCCACCCGGCGGCGCTCATCGGCGGCAATCGCTGAATCGGCGACGAGGTCGCTGGATCGCTCGACGTTGGCCGCGCCGTACCGCGACTCCCGCTGACCGGCGGCTTGCTCGGCGCGCACCCGGTCGATGGCGCGGCGGTGCGCCATGGTCATCAGCCAGGACAGCGCGGAGCCCTTGGCCGAGTCGTACGCCTCGGCGGTGCGCCACACCTCAAGGTAAATCTCTTGGGTGGTCTCTTCGCTGTACCCCGAGTCGCGCAGCACGCGAGCCACCAGCCCGTAGACCCGGGATCTGGTGTGGTCGTAGAGCGCGGCGAACGCTTCGGCATCGCGATGCGCCACCTGGCGCAGCAATGCGTCCAGTTCGCTGCCGTGCCGTGGTCCGGTCATTGACCGGTAGCCTAGCGACTCGAGCACAGCGGTCGTCATTTTCGTGCCGATCGGGGTGGGCGCGGGATGAAAAACGATGTCCGTCGCTGGTATTCGGCGAAGCCGGGGCGACCTTTCATGTACTTTTCGGTGAGCCGGGCGCCGGTGACATGGACCAGGAAGTAGGTAAAGAGCTCCGGCGTATTCCAGGCCGGTGTCCTCGGACCGCACCGACATCGACATGTCGGACTCCTGGGTGGACACGCCCAGCTCGTCGAACAACCGACATAGCGTCGGATAGCTGCGGTCGCTGTGTACCAGGAACGCCGAGTCGAGACCGATGATGGTGCCGTCGCCGCGGTCGACGAAGTGGGTGTGCGCATGCCCGCCCAGCCGGGTGTCGGCCTCGTAGAGGGTGACACCGTCGCGGCCCGACAAGGCGTAGGCGGCGGTCAGACCGGCGACACCGCTGCCGATTACCGCAACAGACCGTCCGAATGACTCCTGCACATCGGGTATTCGGAGCGGGCACCCGACTGGACGCCCGTGACCGCTGTCACCATCGGCGGCCATCCATGGCGGTGCCCGCTCCGAATAGCAACTGTCCGACCCGTAATTAGTGGCGCCAGCCGCCGCTGACAAAGAAGTCAAAGGAGTCATGCGGAATGAAAGATATTCAGGCAAAAACACTCGCGGTGGGCCTGGCGGCGCTCGCGGCCGTCGGGTTCTCGGCGTGTTCGAGCAACAAATCAGACTCCGGGCAGCAGACCATCGCCAGTCCGGCGATGCGCACGGCGGCGCCTAGCAGCGCCAGCGCAATGGCCGGTCCGGCAACCGACCTGATCGGGCCCGGCTGCGCGGATTACGCGGCGCAGCATCCGAGCGGTCCGGCCTCGGTGACCGGAATGGCGCAGGACCCGGTCGCAACGGCGGCGTCCAACAACCCGTTGCTGTCGACGTTGACCGCGGCGCTCTCCGGCAAGCTCAACGCAGGCGTCAACCTGGTCGACACCCTCAACAATGGTCAGTACACGGTGTTCGCGCCGACCAACGCCGCGTTCGACAAGCTGCCGGCCAGCACGATCGACGAACTCAAGACCAACGCCGACATGTTGAAGAACATCCTGACCTTCCACGTGGTCCAGGGGCAGGCGAGCCCGAACACGGTCGACGGCATGCACAAGACGCTGCAGGGCGCTGACGTGAACGTGAGCGGCCAGGGCAACGGCCTCAAGGTCAACGACGTGGGCCTGGTGTGTGGCGGGGTGCACACCGCCAATGCGACGGTGTACATGATCGATACTGTGCTGACGCCACCCAGCCAGTAACCGATCGCTGATCGTCGCCCGTAAGGCAGCCCGGTCCGCCGGGCTGCCTTATCGGTTTCACAGAGTCCGCACCCATCCAAGGCCGGTGTGGTAGCGAATGGTGGATATGTTGTCGCTAGCGCTGATCGGCTTAGTCGGAGGCCTCATCACCGGCATTTCGCCGTGCATACTGCCGGTGCTTCCGGTGATCTTCTTCTCCGGCACGCGGAGCGAAGGCACGCAGAGCAACGGCGACGGTGCACCGAGCAGCGGTGACGGCGCCGTCGCGATCGCGGTCAAATCGAAACGTGATGTCTCGCGGCCCTATCGCGTGATCGCCGGCCTGGTATTGAGCTTTAGCCTGGTCACGCTGGTCGGCTCGGCACTGCTGTCGTTGCTGCACCTGCCGCAGGATGCGATCCGCTGGGTTGCGCTGGTCGCGCTGGTGGCGATCGGCCTGGGCCTGATCTTCCCCGGGTTCGAGCAGCTGCTGGAGCGGCCATTCGCCCGGATTCCGCAGAAGCAGATCGCCGGTCGCGCCAATGGATTCGGCCTGGGTCTGGCCCTGGGCGTGCTCTACGTTCCGTGCGCCGGTCCGGTCCTGGCCGCGATCGTGGTGGCGGGCGCCACCGCGAACATCGGCCTGCCGATTATCGTGCTCACCCTGGCGTTCGCGGTGGGCACGGCGGTGCCGCTGTTGTTCTTCGCGCTGGCAGGCCAACGGGTTACCCAGCGGATCAGCGCTTTTCGGCGTCACCAGCGCGGGATACGCATCACGGCAGGCGTTGTGACGATCCTGCTGGCGGTGGCGCTGGTGTTCAATCTGCCTGCGGCGCTGCAGCGGGCCATTCCGGATTACACCCACTCGTTGGAGGACAAGCTGGGCGGCAACCAGCAGGTCCAGCAGCAACTCGGCGGCATCGTCAACGACCAGAACCGAGAATTGTCAAACTGCACCAACGGGTCGTCGCAGCTGCAGAACTGCGGCCCCGCGCCCGACCTCAAGGGCATCACGGCATGGCTGAACACTCCCGGCAACAAACCGATTGACTTGCATACGCTGCGGGGCAAGGTGGTGCTGATCGACTTCTGGGCGTATTCATGCATCAACTGCCAACGTGCGATCCCGCATGTCGAAGGCTGGTATAAGGCCTACCACGACAGCGGTTTCGAGGTGATCGGCGTGCACACCCCCGAGTACGGGTTCGAAAAGGTCACCACCAACGTGCGAAAAGGCGCCGCCGACCTCGGCATCACGTATCCCGTCGCACAAGACAACGGCTACTCGACGTGGACGAACTACCGCAACCGGTACTGGCCCGCCG
>DASQRI010000267.1:0-5030 GCA_035642975.1 Mycobacterium sp. | reverse complement strand
CTGCGCGGCCATTGCCGTGCCGAGGGTTTGCAGTGCGCTAGCCGCAGCGGTCAACGCTTCCGGCTGCGTGGTCACGAAAGACACAAGCTTCCTCCTGACGAAGAGGGCACCGGACCGACGGCCGGTGACGATGATGGTGTTATGTGAGGTGGCTCACATTTGAGCCCTCGAACGCGGACTTCCCGGGATCTGCCGGAAATACTCTGGGTAACGCAGATTTGGTGTGCACGCGCCAATCTCGGGCGCAGATATCACCCTGTCAGGGTGAAAACTGAGGTGACGGACTCAGCCGGGAGTCGTCACCTCTGCGACGCTGGCACCGTCAGCGGCGTGCAGCGTCGTGTCCTTGGTCTCGGGCAATAAATAGGTGCAAACCAGGCTGGCCAACGCAAGGATCGCGAGCATCGCGCCGATGGCCCAGCTGCCGTAAGTCGCCTGCACTGTTCCGGCGATCAATGGCGGCAATGCGCCGCCGAAGACGCCGGCCAGGTTGACCGCCAACGCCGATCCGCTGTAGCGGTAGCGGGTGGCGAACAGTTCGGGAATGAAGGCGCCCGTCGGCCCGGAGCCGATCGCGGCGATGGCGAACATGCCGACGATCGCCACGGCGTACAGCGCGCGATTGCCGGTGTCGATCAACGGAATCACCACCAGCGCCCAGGGCACGCACCCCGCCCAGCCGAGCATCATCATTCGGCGTCGCCCGACTCGGTCGCTCAGCGTGGCCGAAAGCGCGACGAACGCGATGCTGACCAGGCCGCCCAGCGCACCGACGGCCCAGATGAAGCTGCGGGTATAGCCCAGTTCGGAGTGGGCGTACCTGGTCAGGTAGGTGTTCGCCATGTAGACGAAGCACATCCCGCCCAGGATGCTGCCGCCGGCCAGAACGATCTCGCGGCGCTGCAACCGCAGCAACTCCGCGATCGGGGCGGTCGGAACGAGGTTTTGGGCCTTCTCCGCGACGAACACCGGCGTCTCGTCAATCCGCAGCCGCACATATAAGGCGATGGCGATCAGACCGGCGCTGATCAGGAACGGTATCCGCCAGCCCCACGCCATGAAGGCCGGACTGTTCTCACCGATGGTGACGTTGACGCCGAGAAACGTCAGGCTGGTGAGCACCGCAGCGGTACCGCCGCCGAGCAGGGTGAACATGCCGTACCGGCGGCGTTTGTCGGCGGGCGCATATTCAGCGCTCAGCAATACCGACCCTGCCCACTCCCCGCCGGCGGCGAACCCTTGCACCAACCGCAACGCGACCAGGATGAATGGGGCTGCGATACCGATAGTCGCCGTGCTCGGTACCAGGCCAACGCACACGGTGGCGACGGCCATCAGCAGCAGCGTGGCGATCAGTGTCTTTTTGCGGCCCAGTCGGTCCCCGAAGTAACCGAAGGCCGCCCCGCCGATCGGCCTCGACACGAATGCGCTGGCGAACGTGCCCATTGAGGCGACGGTTGCCACCGTCGGGCTGAGGTTCGGGAAGAACACAGTGGGGAACACCAGCGCCGCCGCGGTGCCGTAGATCAGGAAGTCATAGAACTCGATTGCGGAGCCGACCAGGCACGCGACGGCAATCCGCCGCATCGGCGTGACGGGGGCGGCCGCGGCAATCACCGGCGGAGCCACCGTTCGGCTGGTTCGGTGCACGGCTACGACGGTACTGAAAACGACGCCGCTCGCACACCCGTCGCGCGGCGTCAGCCCTGAGTCAGCAATTGCTTCTTGAGCACCTTGCCCATCGCGTTGCGCGGCAGCTCATCCACGATCCGCACTTCGCGCGGCCGCTTGTGCACCGAAAGCTGTTCGGCGACATAGTCGATCAACTCCTGCGGCTCGGCGTCACCGACGACGAACGCGACGATGCGCTGGCCCAGGTCCTCATCAGGCAGTCCGACGACCGCCGCCTCGGCCACCCCCGGATGGCCGAGCAACGCTGTCTCGATTTCACCGGCACCGACCCGGTATCCGCCGGACTTGATCAGGTCGACCGACTCGCGGCCGACGATGCGATGCATCCCGTCGCTGTCGATGACCGCGGCGTCGCCGGTGCGATACCAGCCATCGCTGTCGAACGCCTCCGCGGTGGCGTCCGCCCGGTTCAGGTAGCCGTTGAAGAGGGTGGGCCCGCGAACCTGCAGTCGCCCAATCGTTTCCGCGTCGTGCGGCACCGGGCCACCTTCGTCGTCGACCAGGCGTGTCTGGATGCCGGCCAGCGGCAGGCCAACCCAGCCGGCGCGACGCTCGCCGTCGGCGCGGGTGGACAGCGTGATCAGCGACTCCGTCGCGCCGTAGCGTTCGAGGGGCGCATGGCCGGTGAGCTTGATCAGCTGGTCGAACACCGGCACCGGCAGGCCGGCGCTGCCCGACACCAGCAGTCGCGCCGGCCGTAGTGCCTCGGCAGCCGCGGTGTCACCCACCACCCGTGACCACACGGTCGGCACACCGAAGTACAGCGTGCCCGGTGCGGCTGCGTACGCCGCCGGCGTCGGTTTTCCGGTGTGCACGAAGCGATTTCCGATTCGCAACGATCCGAGCAGACCCAACACCAGCCCGTGCACGTGGAACAGCGGCAATCCGTGCACCAGGGTGTCGTCGGCGGTCCACTGCCACGCCTCGGCGAGCGCATCGAGGTCGGCGGCGATCGCCTGACCGCTCAGCTGCACCCCTTTGGGCGGGCCGGTGGTGCCCGAGGTGTAGATGATCAGCGCGGGGTCCTGCGCGGACGGCTCGGCAAGTCGGTGCCAGGACCGGGCGTGCATCCGCACCGGGATGTGCGGCAGACCCTCCGGCTCGTCGGGCACCGGGCCGAGCCACGCCTGGGCCCCCGAATCGGTGAGGATGTGGCGCCGCTCGGCCTGCCCGACGTCGGCCGGTACCGGGACCACCGGCACGCCGGCGATCAGGCATCCGGCGATGGCCAGCGCGGTGGGAGCGGTCGGCGTGGCCAGCACCGCGATGCGATCCGCGCCGCCGACACGTTCGGCCACCGAGGTGGCGGCCCCGACGATGTCACTGCGGCTGAGCGTGACATCGCCGATACGGACGGCGTCGGCGATGTCGCGGCCCCCGGTCACCGTGGCGGGATCCAGCGAGGTCAGCAGCACGTGTGCAGGCTAGCTCATCACCCGTTCGCCGATCACCCGGTCACGGCGCAGTGCAGCCAGCTCATCACGGGATAGTCCCAAGCCGCTGAGGATCTCGTCGTTGTGCTGGCCGAGAGTGGGTGGGGCGCAGCGGTGATGACGAGCCGGGCCGGGGGTGATCCGGAACGGCCACCCGGGATAGCGGTGGTGACCGGTGACCGTGTGGTCGAAACCCTCGTAGAACCCGCGGTCGACGAGCCCGGGCAGATCGTACATCCGCTCGGACGTGATGACCTCCTC
Source organism: Mycobacterium sp. (assembly GCA_035642975.1). Classification (GTDB taxonomy): domain Bacteria; phylum Actinomycetota; class Actinomycetes; order Mycobacteriales; family Mycobacteriaceae; genus Mycobacterium. Next base: position 1,644 of record DASQRI010000267.1, on the reverse strand, counting down.
GACGGGTATGCGGCGTTCCCGAAGTGCGGCAACGACATTGGCGGGCGTCTGCGTCCGAGTCCAGTCCGCGACGACCAGATCGAAGACGTCGTGGTCCGCCGTCGACAGTTGGTGGCCCTCGAGCAACTCCGGGTGACCCATCGCCTCGACCAATTGTGACCAGTCGGTGTCGTCGCGCACCGACAGGGCCACCCACGCGTCCTCGGTGTCGGTCGGGTAGACGCCCTGGCAGATCCCTCGCTGCCGGTTGCCGTTGCGGGGCGCGACGATCCCGTTCATCGAGTATTCGATCACCGGTTCGGCGGTGACGGCGGCACCGACTTCGATCTGCGCCACCTCGATCAGCTGACCTTCGCCGGTGCGACGGCGGTGCTCGAGCGCAGCGAGCAGCGCCACGCCCGCGTGCACACCGACGATGGGGTCGGCGGGGCCCTGCACATTGCACGGCGGGCCTTGCGCGTAGCCGGTCACCGCCGACATGCCGGAAACCTGTTCGATGTTCAGCGCCCAGCCCACGTAATCCCGCCACGGGCCGTCGAGGCCGAATCCTGGCATCCGGACCGCGATGACGTCGGGGCGCAACCCGAGCAGCGATTGGTAGTCCAGCCCGAACTGCTCTACCACCCGCGGGGAGAAGTTCTCCACGACGACGTCGGCCTGCGCGGCAAGCCGGCGGGCGAGTTCGCGGCCCGGCTGCGAGGCCAGGTCCAGCGTGATGTCTCGCTTGTTGAGGTTGGTGGCCTGCCACAGCGCGCTGTGCTCATACCAGTGCTCGCCTTCGTGCGGGTAGGCGGCCGAATAGCGGAACCCGTCGGGCCGCTGGATCGACTCGACTTTGACGACGTCGGCCCCGAAGGCGCCGAGGTAGCAGGTCAGGTACCCACCCGCCCAAAACGTGCTCAGGTCAAGGACTTTCAGTCCTCTGAAGGGCAGGGACGGATCGGCCAGCGATTCGGCCGGTCGTCGCGGGCGGGAAGCGCCCGGGGACGAGTCGCCCAGCCGCGGCGCGGGGCGGACCGGTGCCGCCGGCGTCTTCGAGAGACGAAACGGCGGACCCGGACGTCGGAAAGACCAATCCTGTCGCCCGCCCTCGACGAAGAATCCGCGCTTGGCGTACTGCGGAGATTCCAGCGCGCTCGCGCCGTCAGCGATCGGCGCCGCCGGGATGCGCAATGCCTGGCTGAGCTCGACGATTTCGGCGACGGTTCGCTCGCTCAACCACGGTTGGGCCGCCGCGAAGAACTCGGCACGCTCAGGGCCGCCCATCAAAATCGCGAACTGCTGCTCGCCGAACCCCGGCAATTCCAGCATCGCGCACACGTCCAGCCAGTGCTGCCCGGTCAGACAGTTGATTCCGACCCAGCCGTCGGCCGCTCGGACCACACCCAGCATCGGCGCCTGGCGGGTGTTGGACGGCAGGCCGAGCAAGCGCATCCGTTCAGCCGTCAGCATCGGGTACGGAAGTGTGGACAGCAAGGCCTCCAACACCGAGACGTCGACCTCGGTCACCCGACCGGCGGGCGCGATCCGCAGCGCGGTCAACGCGCCCAGAGCGGCGTAGGCACCCGCGACATACTCGGCGATCCGCGCGCCTGCCTGTACGGGCGGGCGGTCGGGATCGCGCGCGCTGATCCAGCCCGATAC
>DASQRI010000266.1:0-15751 GCA_035642975.1 Mycobacterium sp. | reverse complement strand
AGATATTAGCTACAACAAGGCTGGTCAGGCGGGGTGTGACAGGAAGCTCCGGACCATGACGGCGCACACCGCAAGTACGCGAGGACAAGGTTTTTACTTGCGTCTGCCGCGGTCGGCGGCGCCGTTAACCACGGTGTCACGGGCGTTGACCAGTGCTGAATGCTTGCCTTGGGTCCTCACGATGTTCTCCGGCACCCACAGGACGTCCATCACGTAGCGCGACAACATCGAAAGTGAGGGGGAATCCTCGATCCGGATGTCTCCCGACCGGATTCCCTCCGACAACAGCGCCCGCAGCTGTCGTAGTCGCATGGTGAACGCCAGCCCCGGGTTGGGGGTGTCCGGCGGCGACTGGCGCATCCAGGCGAGTTGGATCTTCCACTCGTCGGGGAATTGGTCCAAAGCATTGATGTTGACCCAACTGAGCGCATCCAATTTCTCGACCGGTGTGGCGTCCGTGCGCAGAACGCTGGCGAATCCGCCGCCGGCCTTCTGGCCGAACGACTCCATGATCGAGGCGAGCAGTTCGTCTTTCGACCCGATCAGCCGATAAACCGTTCCGGTACCCAAGCCCGCTGCGGCGGCAATGTCCCGGATGGTGGTGACTTCGTAGCCTTTTCTGCCGAACTCGGCTCGTGCGACCGCACGGACATGGGCGCCTTTGTCATTCGCGCTCGACTCATCCTCGTCGGCCCATGTCTTGATGGACGCTTCGGCAGCCGCGAAGGCGCTGGAGCCATCCAATTCCTTCCCGGTGTGTGGTCGACTGGCCAGTCCGTGCAACATGATGCGGCACAAGACGCTCGCGGTCTGGTCGGCTGCGGCGGTGTGCCGAATGATGTCGAGTCCGACGTGCATCATGGTCTGGCAAATACGGTCGGCCAGAGTCGGAAGGTCGATGTCGGATCTGATGTAGCCGCTCCACCGACCGGCGCGCAGTGTTTGCAGCATCGCCTGCTGGACCGCGGTCGGCGGCTTTTGCAGTAGCTCGACAAGCTCTTGGTTTGCGCTCGGCGCCTCATAGAACGACATCTGCAGAGCGGCGCGATGTTGCACCGCGCAGCGCGCGATCGCCGATCCCAACTCGAAGATCTCGTCAGCGACCGGACGCGAGTCGGGCTTGTCCAATCTCTCGTGGGCGATTTCGCCGATGCGGTCCAAGTCGGCGTGGTAGCGCCGGACCAACTCGACGAGGATCGCTTCCTTCGATTCGAAGTGGTGATAGAGGCTGCCCGGCAAAATGCCTGCCGCGTCGGCGATCTCCTGCAGCGACGTCCGCAAGCCGGAAGAGGCGATCAACGAGGCCGCCGTCTGCAAGATTTCGGTCCGCCGGGTGCCGTCGTCGTATGCACCCCCGCGGTCTTCGGCCAAGCCCGGGAAGCTCTTTGCCGCGCTTCGGCCGCGTGGCGTCACGCGAGCACGTCCAGGTCGGCCCGCGCGCACCAAATCAGCATCGGGCAAGTCTAGGCGTGACGGGCCCCGAGCGGCTGCAGCCTCGGATGGTTGCTGAAGCCCCACGACACCTCCACAGGTCCCGCCCGACCAGGTTCGCGCGAATGCGACCGAATATTTGGTCTGACGTTACCAGGGTGCCGTCGGCCGGCTGTGCAGCTTGGTTTTCAGTGCAGTGCGGATTCGGCGAACTGTGCGCCGAGCTGCACTAGGTAACGGTCGGGCCCTCCGAGAAAAGCGCTCCAGCTCAATAGGCGTTTGAGATACAGGTGGGCATCGTGCTCCCAGGTGTAGCCGATACCACCGAAGACTTGGATGGCAGTGTCACCGACGGCGGCCAGCCGGCCGGCGAACGCCTTGGTCCGCATGGCAGCCGCATGCCGTTCGGCCCGGTCTCCGGCGTCAGCAGCCCACAGCGCGTGGATCACGCCGCTGCGGGCGAGCTCAACCGTTTCGTACATGTCGACGCACAGGTGCTGGACCGCCTGAAACGCGCCGATCGGCTGGCCGAATTGCCGTCGCACCTTGGCGTATTCGACAGCGAGGTCCGTCACTGCGCGCGCGGCGCCAAGTGCGTCTGCCGCCCACGCGACGACTACGTCGTCGACGAGCGCCTCGACGGCATCCGGCGACGCGGCGGCCAGACGTTGCGCCGCCGTGTCATCGAAGCTCACCCGGAACTGCTTGCGGGTCTGGTCTATTCCGGTTTGCGGCGTGACGTCGACGCCCGGGGTCGACGTCTGGACCGCGAAAAGGCCTGCGCCGTCGCGATCATCGGCCAACACCAGGATCACGTCAGTGGCGGCGGCATCCCACACACCGTCGATCTCACCTCGCAGCGCAACGCCGTCAACGACATCGACCACGCTCGGGCGAACGCCGTCCAGCGGACAAACCGTGGCCGTGGTGGACCCGTCGGCGATACCGGTGAAAAGCGGGGCCGCGACGCTGCTGTCCACGCCGAATCGCAAGAGTGCGCGGGGCGCGGCGACCGCACTGGACAGCCACGGCCCGGGGTGCAGTCCGGCGCCGAGTTCCTCGGCGACGATGCCCGCCTCGACCATCGTCATACCGGCACCGTCGTATTCCGACGGCACGAGCAGGCCGGTGGTGCCCAAATCCGCGAGCCCGCGCCACACTGCGTCGGTCGTGCCGACCTCGTCGTCGAGCAGTGGGCGGACGTGCACGGCGATCGATGCCTTCTCGGCGAGAAAGCTCCGCACGGTGTCGCGCAGCGCGATCTGCTCGTCGGTCAGTTCCAGGTTCATGAGCGCGGCAGGCCGAGGACTCGTTGGGCGGTGATGTTCTTGTTGATCTGCGTCGTCCCGCCCGCGATGGTGAGTGAGCGTGCCGTCAAGCGGTAGTCGGTCCACCGACGGCTGTCGGGGTGAGACCCAAGCAGGTCGAAAGCCAACGCGGCGATTTCCTGCCCAACCTCACCCCAGATCGACTTGGCCAGGCTTGCCGACCCGAACGCGTCACCGCCCTGCAGGGTCGCGGAGATCGAACGCTGGCAGAGCACCTCGAGATACTTGATACGCAAAGCGATTTCACCGAGGCGCCGCAAACTCGCGGGGTCTTCGAGCACGGGCCGATTGTCGATCTGGACGTCGGCGAGGTCGGCCACCAGGTCCGCGAGCCGCAGCTGCATCTCGGTGTACAGGCGCGCGGCGCCGGCCCGCTCGTGGCTCAGCGTCGTGGTGGCGATCCGCCAGCCGCCGTTCACCGGGCCGAGCAAGGCATCCGCGGGCACCCGCACGTCGTTGAAGAAGATTTCCGCGAAATCGGCCTCGCCGCTGAGCGTGACAAGCGGCCGCACCTCGATGCCCGGCAACGACATGTCGAGAATCAGGCAGGAAATGCCCTTGTGCTTCGGCGCGTCCGGGTCGCTGCGCACATAGAGCTGGCACCAGTCGGCCCGGTGTCCCAGTGAGGTCCAGATCTTCTGGCCGTTGACCACGAAGTGGTCGTCGTCCCGCACAGCGCGGGTGCGCAGCGAGGCGAGATCGGAGCCGGCTTCCGGTTCTGACATCCCCTGACACCAGATGTCGTCGGCGCGCATCATCCGGGGGAGCAGGGTTCGCTTCTGGGCTTCGGTCCCGTGCTCCATGATCGCGGGCGCGATGTTGTTCATCCCGATCACATTGAGGTGGACCGGCACGCGCGCCCGGGTGGTCTCCTCTGCGTAGACCAGCTGCTCGAGCACCCCCGCGCCGCGGCCGCCGTACTCCTGTGGCCAGGACACCGCGGCCCAGCCGGCGTCGGCCATCGTCGCATTCCATGCGCGAAGGGTCTGAAAGGCCGCCTCATCCCTACCTCGCCCGCGGTTAGCGGCGATAACGTCGTCGGTCAGGTTTGCGGCCAGCCACGCGCGCAACTCCTTGCGGACCTGTTCCACCTCTGGCGGGTATGAGAAATCCACGTTTCCTATTGACTTCGCGGCGATTGACGGCGGGCAATCCCGAACTCTACGGTGGAACAGATATTTGGTCAACCAATGTGGGAGTGGGCGGAAAGACGTGTTGACGGGTGGCGAGACAACCATCGTTGGCCCGCTGCGACTCGGCCCGTGGGTCGGCGCCGGCAAGTTGATGGTTGCCAACCGGCTGCTTTCCGGTAAGGCTCTCCATAGTATTCTGCGACTGGGTGCGCTGCGCAGCGCCCCATCAACAGAGAGTGACAACCATGACTGAGGCTGTAAAGGTCCGCTTTGAGTCGAAGATGATGATCGACGGCAAGCTCGTCGACGGTCAGGCCGGCACTTTCACCAACATCAACCCGGCCACCGAGGAGACGATCGGGGAAGTCGCCGACGCATCGAAGGAAGACATGCACCGGGCCATCGACGCCGCCCGGCGGGCCTTCGACGAGACCGATTGGTCGACCAACCATGCATTGCGCCAGCGCTGTCTACTGCAGTTGCACGAGGCGATTGACGCCGAACGGGAGGAGTTGCGCGAGGAGCTCATCCTCGAAGTCGGAGCCCCCCGGGCCATCACCTTCGGCCCCCAGCTGGACGCCCCGCTGGAAGATGGGCTGAAGTACCCCGCCAGGTTGATCGACGAGTACCCGTGGGAGACCGATCTGGGTGACAAGCTGATCAGCCTCACCGGTGCGATGACCACCCGCAAAGTCTGGCGGGAGCCGGTCGGGGTGGTCGGTGCGATCGTGCCGTGGAACTTTCCGTTCGAGGTCACCATCAACAAGATCGGCCAGGCGTTGGGCACCGGCAACACCGTAGTGCTCAAGGCGGCGCCGGACACCCCGTTCAACGCGACCCGTCTCGGACGACTGATCGCCGAAAAGACCGACATCCCAGCCGGTGTGGTCAACGTCGTCACCGCATCGGACCACCTGGTCGGTGAAGAGCTGACCCTGTCGCCGAAAGTCGACCTGATCTCGTTCACCGGCTCGACCGCGGTCGGCAAACGAATCATGGAAAAGGGCGCGGCGACCATGAAGCGGCTGTTCCTGGAACTCGGCGGCAAGTCGGCCACCATCGTTCTTGAAGACGCCGACTTGGGGCTGGCCTGCGCGATCGGCATCGCGCCGTGCATGCACGCCGGACAGGGCTGCGCCAACCCGACCCGGATGTTGCTGCCGCGATCCCGCTACGACGAGGGTGTGGCGATCCTGAAAAGCATCTACGAGAACGTCACGTGCGGTGACCCGCAGGACCCCGGAACGCTGTGCGGCCCGGTCATCTCCGACAAGCAGCGCAAGCGGGTGCTGGGCTACATCAGCAAAGGCGTCGAAGAAGGCGCCACTGCCCTGGTCGGCGGGCCCGATGCGCCGACTGGCTTCGACAAGGGATTCTATGTCAGGCCAACGCTTTTCACCGACGTCGACAACAAGATGACCATCGCGCAGGAGGAGATCTTCGGCCCGGTGCTGGCCGTCATCCCGTTCGACGACGAGGAGGACGCGATCCGCATCGCCAACGACAGCCCGTACGGGTTGGCCGGCAACGTGATGTCGGGTTCGCTGGAGCATTCGCTGGCGGTGGCCCGCCGGCTGCGGGCCGGATTCGTGGGCGTCAACGGCGGTGCTCCCTATGGCGCCGACACGCCGTTCGGCGGATACAAGTACAGCGGCGTCGGCCGCCAGAACGGCGTCGCCGGGTTCGACCAGTACACCGAGATCAAGTCGCTCGGCTACCCCGCGGGCTGACAGCCGCGCGGGGCAGCGCCTCGCGCATCGTCAACCGGCTACGGCGGGCTACCTTATTCGCGTGACCGAAGCCGGGGCAGCGCAGCGGGCGACCGGCCGCAGGATGGCGATTCACTATGCGACCGGCCTGGCCTGCGGCCACCTGATTGGCATCGCCGATGCCGCCGCGATCGTCATACCGCTGCACGGTCACTTCGCCGGCGAGGCGCAGGCATATTTCGCTCCGAGAAGCCTGATCATCGTCGCGGCCACCGTTGTTCTGGGAACCGGCGCTGTCGCCGTCGGCGGCATCATGAACCTCGTCCCGATCCTGCGGTGGTACGTCCGCAAGCAGCAGCCGGACCCCGACCAGCGGCGAGCGGCCATGCGTCTGTACGGTCGGCAGTCGGCGATCCTGGCAGCAGTCTGGGTGGCCAGCGGCGCGACCTACCTGTTGCTCAACCTCGACGGACTTGCGACCCTTGCGGTCCCGACGCTGATGGCGCTCGTGTTCGGCGGATCAGCGGCAGCAAGTTTGAGTCTTCTGCTCACGCAGCGCTCGATTCGGCCAATTATGCGTGCGGCCACGCAGGGTTCCGAAGGCCTGGTGGCCGCCCCCGGCGTGCTTACCCGACTTGTGGGCATGTGGCTATTGGTCAGCGGACTGCCGTGCCTGGCGATCGCGGGCCTGGTATTGACGCGCTCGAATGGCTGGATCATCCAGAAGACGGGGTCGGTCGAGATGCCCATCCTGGTGGTGACGCTTGTCGCGATCCTCATCGGACTGCCGGCGATGATCCTGACCTCCCGATCGATATCGGACCCGCTCCGCGAGGTCGTCGACGCGATGGCACAGGTCGAGCGCGGCCGAATCAGCACCTTCGTGGGGGTCTACGAGAAGTCGGAAATCGGCCGTCTACAAAGCGGATTCAATCGAATGGTCACCGGCATCGGCGAGCGTGATCGTTTGCGGGATCTGTTTGGCCGCCATGTCGGCGCAGATGTGGCGCGTCGTGCGATCGAAGAGGGCACTTCGCTGTCCGGCGATGTGCGAGAGGCGGCCATCCTTTTCATCGACCTGCTGGGCTCGACGACGTTGGCGGCGAGTCGCCCGCCGCAAGAGGTAGCCCGGGTGCTCAACGATTTCTTTCGCATCGTTGTCGGCGCCGTCGACGACCACCACGGGCTGATCAACAAATTCCAAGGAGACGCTGCGCTGGCGGTCTTCGGGGCGCCGCTCGCCCTGGACAGGTCCGCTGCTGCTGCGTTGGCGACCGCCCGCAGGCTTCGAAACCAACTGCGTGGACTGCCACAGGTGGACTTCGGGATAGGTGTGTCGGCAGGGCCGGTGTTCGCCGGCAACATCGGCGCCGAAAACCGCTATGAATACACGGTCGTCGGCGACGCCGTCAACGAGGCGGCACGGCTGGCCGATTTCGCCAAAACGTTGGACCAACGGATCGTGTGTTCAGCCGCCGCGATAGAGCGCGCCGACGCGGCCGAGCGCCGGCACTGGGTGTCGAACGGCGAGACCGCGCTACGTGGTCGCTCCGAATCCACCCACGTCTTCACGCCGGCGGGCGAAGGTTGAGCGGCCGGGCGCCGCAGTGGCGGCTGGACTCGGGCCAACCGGCCGCAGCTCATCTCGAATGGCTTACAGTTGTCCAATCGGTCAGACCAGTGCATGGGTTCTCAGCGGAAAGAGGCGCATATCGCGATGACCATTCCCCGATATCCGGACGATGTCACCGGCGAATGGCTCTCGGCCGTACTGAGCAACGGCGATGCCCCGGTGCGGGTGTCCGACGTGCGCGTGGCTGCCGTCGGTACCGGTCAAACTGGGGCGACATACCGGGTTTCGGTCACCTACGCGGGTGATCCGGTCCGGCTGCCCGACACCTTCGTGATCAAGCTGCCCGCCCAGGATGACACCGTGCGCGACAGGGTGACGATCGGCTATCGCAGTGAGTGCGCCTTCTACACCGGGGTGGCCGACCGGGTGCGGGTGCCGACGCCGCAGTGCTTCTACTGCGAAATCAGCGATGACGCTCTGGACTATGCGTTGCTCCTCGCCGATCAGGCGCCTGCGGTGCAGGGCGATCAGATCGCGGGCTGCGGCGAGCGCGAGGCGCGGCTGGTGGTCACGGCGTTGGCCGGCCTGCACGGGCCCAGTTGGTGTGACCCGGTCTGGCTGGACTTCCCCGGGATCGCCTTCGCCCGACCGGACGAAGCGTCGGCCACGGGTCTCGGCGAGGTGGCGCGGATGAGCGCCGAGATCACACTGGACAAGCTCGGTGACCGCATGAGCGCCGCTGACCGGGAAACCTTCACCGCGGCAATGGATTTGGTGACGCCCTGGCTGCTCGCCGAACAGAACCGGTTTGCCCTCTTGCACGGTGACTACCGCCTCGACAACATGTTGTTTTACCCCGATGCGGTCGGCGTTACGGTGGTGGACTGGCAGACGCTCGGGGTGGGCCTGCCCGCAAGGGATCTCGCCTACTTCACCGCTACCAGCCTCCGGCCCGAACTGCGCGCAGCGATCGAGAAGGATCTTGTCGACGAGTATCACCGGGCACTGTCCGGTTACGGCGTCACCGAATACGACCGCGAAACCTGCTGGCGGGACTACCGACTCGGCATGCCGCAAGCCCTGCTGATCTCGGCGTTGGGATTCGCTTTCGCTACCACCACGGACCGCGGCGACAACATGGTGCTCACCATGTTGGCTCGGGGCTGCCAGGCGATCCGCGACCTCGGCACATTAGATCTCGTCGACTGACGCGAATCAGAATTGTGTGGAGCCTTGATCGACCGGAACCGCGGCGGCGGTGACATATCGCGACTCGTCGCTGGCCAGCCAGCACACCGCGTCGGCGATGTCTTCGGGCTCGGCTACCCAATTGGGCAGAAACGGTGTGAGCACGTTCGCCATTTGCGGAATGGTCTCGTTGGCCCTGGTCACCGCGGCGACCATGTCGCCGCTTCCCATCGCGGTGTTGACCGGACCCGGATGCACGCTGTTGACCCGGATCGAGTGCCGGCCCAGTTCGGCGGCGAACGCGCGAGCCATCCCGGTCACGGCGTGCTTGCTGGCGGTGTAGTGCACCATGAACGGCTGCATCTTGAGGCCGGCCGCGGAGCTGATCAAGATGATCGACCCGCCCCTGCCGCCGTCGATGATCTGTTGTGCGCCTGCCATCACCGTGTTCCAGGTTCCCGTCACGTTGACGTCCAGCACGTCGCGAAACGACTCGGGAGTGATCTCGTTCCAGGCCTGCGGGGCCGAGATGCCGGCGTTGGCGACGATGACGTCCAACCGCCCAAGGGCCGCCACGCCGTCGTCGACCGCTTCACGTAGGCCGTCGAAGTCGCGAATGTCAACGGCTGAAGCCACGATTCGGCGGTTGGTGGCTTCGACGAGCCGAACGGTTTCGGCCAAGTCCTCCGGCGTCGGCGACTCGTAGGGCACGCAAGACGGAAGCTTGCCCGCGACGTCGACCGCGATGATGTCGGCACCCTCGCGGGCCATCCGGACGGCGTGCGCGCGGCCCTGACCTCGTGCCGCGCCGGTGATGAATGCCACCCTGTCGGTAAGCCGACCGGTCATGTGCGCTCCTTATCGTAAAGGCCACTGTAACGCGATCGATATTACGTCACTGCCGGCGCTGCGCCGCCTTGACCAGGTTCGACCCGATGATCAGTCGCTGAATTTCGCTGGTGCCCTCGTAAAGCCGCAGCAGACGAACGTCGCGGTAGATCCGTTCTACCGGCACTTCGCGCATGTATCCGCTGCCGCCGTGGATCTGGACGGCGAGATCGGCGACCTTGCCGGCCATTTCGGTGCAGAACACCTTGGCCGCCGACGGGGCGATCCGTCGGTCCTGCTCGGTGATCCACAGCCGAGCTGCCTCGCGGACAAGGGCGCGACCGGCCATCACCCCGGTCTGCTGGTCGGCGATCATCGCCTGCACCAGCTGGAAGTTGCCGATCGGCGTGCCGCCCTGGGTGGCGGTGGCCGCGTATTCGACGGATTCGTCCAGCGCCCGCTGCGCGGCCCCCACCGCCAGCGCGGCGATATGGATCCGCCCGCGCGCCAGCGAGGTCATCGCTGCCCGATAGCCGATGTCCTCGCTGCCGCCGACCAGGGCAGTGGCCGGGACGCGAACATCGGTGAAGCGCACGTCGGCGGTCCAGGCACCTTCCTGTCCCATCTTGGCGTCCTTGGCGCCCACCTCGAGTCCGGTCGTGTCCGCGGGAACCAGGAATACCGCGATGCCGGGCCCGGCGTCGTCGGCGGGACGGGTCCGGGCGAACACCACGAACAGGTCCGCGACCGGTGCATTGGTGATGAACCTCTTCTCGCCGGAGATCACCCAATCGCCTTGTGCACAAACGGCTTTGGTGCGCAATCCGGCCGGGTTCGAGCCCGCTCCCGGCTCGGTCAGCGCGAACGAGGCGACAACTTTTCCGGACGCCATCGCTTCCAGCCAGCGGGCCTTTTGCTCGTCGGTGCCGAATCCGACCAGGACTTGACCGGCGATGCCGTTGTTGGTGCCGAACATCGAGCGAAGCGCCAGCGAGGTGTAACCCAGCTCCATCGCCAGCTCGACATCCTGGGTGATATCAAGCCCGAGCCCGCCCCACTCCTGGGGGATCGCATACCCGAACAACCCCATGTCCTTGGCCAGGTCGCGAAGATCATCCGGTACCCGGTCGGTGGCCAGAATCTCCTGCTCCCGCGGCACGACGACGGTCCGCACGAACTGCCGGGTCTGCGTGAGGATCTGCTGAAAATCGTCGTCGTCGACGACAGCGGTGGGCACGGGATCAACGCTCCATTCTTCAGCGATCTACGCCAACTGGTCCGAGCCCGCACATCATATATGAAATATGATGTGCGAAGATGGGCCGGGTTCGGATCGAGATGGGAGGACGGTGATCGTGTGTCGTTGTTGACCGGTCAGGCCGCAGTCGTCACGGGAGGTGCGCAGGGGCTGGGGTTCGCCATCGCGCAGCGGTTCGTGAGCGAGGGCGCACGGGTGGTGCTTGGTGATGTCAATCTTGAGGCGACCCGGGAAGCTGCCGCCAAGCTGGGCGGTGACGAGGTGGCTTTGGCGGTGCGCTGCGACGTGACGTCCGGGGATGACGTCGACGCGTTGATCGGTGCGTCGGTGGACGGATTCGGTGCACTCGACATCATGGTCAACAACGCCGGCATCACCCGGGACGCGACGATGCGCAAGATGACCGAGGAGCAGTTCGACCAGGTGATCGCCGTGCACCTGAAAGGCACCTGGAACGGGCTTCGCGCCGCGGCAGCGATCATGCGGGAGAACAAACGCGGCGCGATCGTCAACATGTCGTCGATCTCCGGGAAGGTCGGCATGGTCGGCCAGACCAACTATTCGGCGGCCAAGGCCGGCATCGTCGGCATGACCAAGGCGGCGGCCAAGGAGCTCGCGCATCTCGGTGTGCGGGTGAACGCGATCCAGCCCGGGTTGATCAGGTCGGCGATGACCGAGGCTATGCCGCAACGGATCTGGGACCAGAAGCTGGCCGAGATACCGATGGGACGGGCCGGCGAGCCCGAAGAGGTCGCCAAGGTCGCGCTATTCCTCGCGAGCGATCTGTCGTCGTACATGACCGGAACGGTGCTCGAAGTGACCGGCGGGAGACACCTATGAGCACTCGTGAAGCGGTGATCTGCGAGCCCGTTCGCACCCCGATCGGCCGCTACGGCGAAATGTTCAAGTCGCTGAGCGCCGTCGACCTCGGGGTTGCCGCGCTCACCGGGCTGCTCGACCGGACCGGCGTTCCGCCCGAATCGGTGCAGGACGTGATTCTCGGACACTGCTATCCCAGCAGCGAGGCACCGGCGATCGGCCGTGTTGTCGCACTCGATTCCGGGCTGCCCGTCACGGTGCCCGGCATGCAGGTCGACCGCCGGTGCGGATCGGGCCTGCAGGCGGTCATCCAGGCGTGCCTCCAGATAAGTTCCGGTGACAGCGATCTCGTCGTCGCCGGCGGCGCGGAGAGCATGAGCAACGTGCCGTTCTATTCCACCGACATGCGCTGGGGCGGCGCCCGCGGCGGTGTGCGGGTGCACGACGGCCTGGCGCGTGGGCGCACCAGCGCCGGTGGTCGTAACTATCCGGTGCCCGGCGGGATGCTGGAGACCGCGGAGAACCTTCGCCGGCAATACGGCATCTCGCGCCAGGAGCAGGACGAGCTCGCGGTGACGTCACACCAGCGAGCGGTCGCCGCGCAAAAGGACGGCGTGCTGGCCGACGAGATCATCCCGGTGACTGTGCGCAGTAGGCGCGGCGAAGAGTTGATCGACACCGACGAGCATCCGCGTGCCGACACCACGGTCGAGTCGTTGAGCAGGCTCAAACCCGTTCTGCTCAAGGATGATCCAGATGCGACGGTGACGGCCGGAAATTCCAGCGGCCAGAACGATGCTGCGTCCATGTGTTTGGTCACCACCCCCGAGAGAGCCGACGAACTGGGCCTGACCCCACTGGCCCGGCTGGTGTCCTGGGGGGTCGCCGCGGTGGCGCCCAACGTGATGGGCATCGGCCCGGTGCCCGCGACCGAGGTCGCGCTCGCGAAAGCGGCCTTGCAACTCAGCGATATCGACCTCATCGAACTCAACGAGGCATTCGCCGCGCAGGCGCTTGCCGTGATGCGGGAGTGGGGGTTCGGCGCCGCCGACCGGGAGCGCACGAACGTGCACGGCTCGGGGATCTCGCTGGGTCACCCGGTCGGCGCGACCGGCGGCAGGATGTTGGCCACCCTGGCCCGCGAGCTCAATCGGCGCGACGCGCGCTACGGGCTGGAGACCATGTGCATCGGTGGCGGGCAAGGCCTTGCCGCGGTCTTCGAACGGGTCGGGCCACGGTGAACACGCCGTTGGCCGACCTCACCGTCGTCGAGGTGTCCAGTTTCGTCGCCGCGCCGTTGTGCGGGATGACGTTGGGCCAACTGGGCGCCGAGGTGATTCGCGTCGATCCCATCGGGGGCGCGTCCGACATCCACCGCTGGCCACTGGCCGCTGGCGGTACGTCCATTTATTGGACCGGCCTGAACAAGGGAAAGCGTTCGGCCACCATCGATTTACGCTCTCCCGACGGACAAGAGCTAGTACAGCGGCTGATCGTCGAAGGTGACGGCCTGGTGGTGACCAACGCTGCGGGCTTGTCTTGGTTGTCCTTTGAACGGCTCGCCGCCAAGCGTCCCGACGTGATCCACGTCCAGCTGCTCGGCCGCCGTGACGGCTCCACCGGCGTGGACTACACGGTCAACGCGGCGACCGGCTTTCCGTTGGTCACCGGGCCGGCCGACCATGCCGGCCCGATCAACCATGTGTTGCCGGCCTGGGATGTCTGCTGCGGTTTGTACGCGGCGCTCGCGGTGGTCGCGGCGGTGCGACGCCGCGACCGGTCCGGGGTCGGCGCGCAAATCAGTATCGCGTTGGAAGACGTCGCGTTAGCCACCGCAGGCAATCTGGGGCTGCTCACCGAGCCTCAGGTGAACGGCGCCGAACGTCAACGGTTGGGCAACGCCATCTACGGTCAGTACGGTCAGGATTTCACCAGTGCCGACGGCGTCGCCTTCATGATCGTCACGCTGACCCGACGTCATTTTCATGACCTGGTCGAGGTATCCGGCACCGCTGCAGCCGTTTCCGCGCTCGCCGAGTCACTGGGCGCGGACTTCAGCGACGAGGGAGAGCGGTATCGGTACCGCGACGTGCTCAGCGGGCTGTTCGCGACGTGGTTCGCCGATCACACCGGCGAACAGATCACCGAGGCGTTGTCGGCCACCAGCGTGTTGTTCGAGCGCTACCGCAGCTTCGCAGAGGTCGCCGAAGACGAACGGGTCACGGCCAATCCGTTGTTCTCCCGGCTGCACCAAGACGGCCTCGGCGACTACCTCGCGCCCGGGATGCCGACCATCTTCGACGGCGGCCATTTCGCGGGCGAGCCCGCACCGCGGCTCGGCGGCGACACCGCCGACGTGCTGACCGCCCGCTTGGGATTGAGTGCAGCCGATGTGACCCGGCTGACCACCGCTAAGACGATCGCGTGCTGACGAAGGAGGAGGGCACCCGATGACCAAACTCGCCGAGACGATCGGTCTGACCGAGTTCCAGACGGAGATCATTGCCACCGTAAGGCAATTCGTCGACAAGGAAGTCATTCCGCACGCACCCGAGCTCGAACGCACTGACACCTATCCGCAGGCTATCGTCGACCAGATGCGGGAGATGGGCCTCTTCGGCCTGATGATCCCGGAGGAGTACGGCGGACTGGGCGAGTCGTTGCTGACCTACGCCTTGTGCATCGAGGAATTGGCGCGCGGCTGGATGAGCATCTCGGGGGTGCTCAACACTCACTTCATCGTCGCCTACATGCTGCGCCAGCACGGCACCGATGCGCAGAAGGAAAGCCTGTTGCCGCGCATGGCAATCGGGGAGGTGCGCGGCGCGTTCTCGATGTCGGAGCCGGAATTGGGCTCCGACGTCGCCGCCATTCGCACCCGCGCAACGCGAAGCAGCGATGGCAACTACACCATCAACGGCCAGAAGATGTGGCTGACCAACGGCGCCAGCTCCACGTTGGTCGCGGCGTTGGTCCGAACCGACGAGGGAGCAGATGCACCACACCGGAATCTGACGGCGTTTCTCATCGAGAAGCCGAGCGGCTTCGGCGAGGTGGCGCCGGGTCTGTTGATACCCGGCAAGATCGACAAGTTGGGCTACAAGGGCATCGACACCACCGAGCTCATCTTCGACGGATACGCGGCAAGCGCCGATGACATCCTGGGCGGTACCCCGGGGCAGGGCTTCTATCAGATGATGGACGGTATCGAAGTCGGGCGAGTGAACGTTTCGGCCAGGGCCGTCGGCGTGGCCGTGCGCGCATTCGAGCTCGCCGTGCGCTACGCGCAGCAGCGCCACACCTTCGGCCGCCCGATAGCCGAACACCAGGCCATCGCATTCCAAATCGCCGAGATGGCAACCAAAGTCGAAGCGGCTCACCTGATGATGGTCAATGCGGCCCGGTTGAAAGACTCCGGTGAGCGTAACGACGTCGCGGCGGGCATGGCGAAGTATCTGGCCAGCGAATTCTGCGCGGAGGTCACCCAACAGAGTTTCCGCATCCACGGCGGCTACGGGTACTCCAAGGAGTACGAAATCGAGCGGCTGATGCGGGACGCCCCGTTTCTGCTGATCGGCGAGGGAACCAGCGAGATCCAGAAGTCCATCATCAGCAAGCGGCTGCTCGCGGAATATCGGATTTGACCGTGAGCGTCCCGGATTTCGTCGCGCGGCCGCAGCTCTCCGAAGATGTTGCGCGCTATGTCCGTAAGCGGATCTTCGATGGCACCTACTCCGCGGGTGAGTATGTGCGTCTCGACCAGTTGGCCGCCGAATTGGGGATCAGCGTCACACCGGTCCGGGAAGCTCTGTTCGAACTGCGCGCCGAAGGGCTGCTCGCTCAGCAGCCGCGCCGTGGCTTCGTGGTACTGCCGGTCACCGGACGCGACCTTGCCGACGTCGCCAATGTGCAAGCGCATGTGGGGGGTGAGCTCGCCGCGCGCGCGGCGGCCAACATCGACGACGACCAGCTGCGCGGGCTCAAACAAATCCAGGCCGAGCTGGAGGAAGCTTACGCCGGCAACGACATCGAGCGAACGGTTCGCCTCAACCACGAATTCCACCGAGCCATCAATGTGGCCGCCGACTCACCCAAGCTCGCTCAGTTGATGTCGCAGATCACCCGCTACGCACCGGAATCCGTGTTTCCCACCATCGCCGGTTGGCCCGGCCAGTCGATCAAAGACCATCGCCGGGTGTTGGCGGCGCTGGCGAAACGCGACGGCGAGCTCGCCCGCAAAGCCATGTCAGAACACCTTGCCGCGGGCGCCGCTCCGCTGATCGAGCATCTCACCGAGCACGGCGTGGTGGACGACGCGGGCCAGCCGGCCTGACCGATATCTGCTGTGGGATAGCCGCGTATCCCCTCTGCTGTTGGGCCACCGCGCTTGGGCATACCCTGCCATCAGGGCGGCCGACAATGGGAGGAAAGAAGACATGCCCCCGATGCTCACATTTCGCGCGTCGGCGTTATCCGTTGCATGC
>DASQRI010000265.1:0-11455 GCA_035642975.1 Mycobacterium sp. | reverse complement strand
TCCGAGTGCCCTCGTAAATGCAGTCGACCGGGCATTCCTCGATGCATGCCTTGTCTTTGATGTCGACGCAGGGTTCGGCGATCGTGTACGTCACAGACGTCTCCTCACGGTCTCCTCCAAGTGCAGTCCATGTGGCTGTTTCCTATGCCGGTAGGTGAACGCCTGCCCTAGTGTGCCCTAGCGTTCCGCTTCCCGGCGATGCGGATCCCTGGTTACTGATACTAGACGTTGCATATACAAAGCAACCACCTGGCTACCTATGCGCGTCGGTGCACTGCAACCAGTTGCATAGGGCCGCCCACTGTTTTTATGCTGCCCGCGTGGCGCTACCACACGCGATATTGGTGTCCCTGTGCGAACAGTCCGGCTCCGGCTATGAACTGGCACACCGGTTCGATCGCTCGATCGGCTATTTCTGGGGCGCCACCCACCAGCAGATCTACCGCACCCTGCGGGCGATGGAAGACGACGGCTGGGTGTCGGCGACCCCGGTCGTCCAGCGCGGACGGCCGGACAAGAAGGTCTACACCGTCTCGCCGGCGGGCCGCCGCGAATTGGCCCGCTGGATCGCCGAGCCGCTAACCGGACGCGGCGGCCCGCTCAGCGACAACCGCACTCGTGACGTAGCGGTCAAGCTGCGCGGCGCCGCCTACGGCGATCCGGCAGCGCTGCGCACCCAGGTCACCGCGTTGCGCGCCGAGCGTGCCCAGCTGCTGGACACCTACCGCGGATTCGAGAAGAAGCAATTCCCCGACCCGTCGGCGCTGCGCGGCAGCGCGCTCCATCAATATCTGGTGCTGCGCGGTGGAATCCGCGCCGAGGAAAGCACGATCGACTGGCTCGACGAAGTGACTAGCGCCCTACCGGGCCCAAAACAGGAGCAGCCATGACCTATCCGAACCTGTTGTCCCCGTTGGATCTCGGGTTCACCACGCTGCGTAACCGGGTGATCATGGGTTCGATGCACACCGGTCTGGAGGATCGTGCTCGCCACATCGACCGACTGGCCGAGTATTTCGCCGAACGCGCACACGGCGGCGTCGGCCTGATCATCACCGGTGGCTACGCCCCCAACCGGACCGGCTGGTTGCTGCCCTTCGCCTCGGAGCTGGTCTCCTCCGCGCAGGCGCGCCGACATCGCCGCGTCACCAGCGCGGTTCACGATGCGGGCGGCAAGATCTTGCTGCAGATCCTGCACGCCGGACGGTATGCGTACCATCCGTTTTCGGTCAGCGCATCGTCGATCAAGGCGCCGATCAACCCGTTTCGTCCCCGCCGGCTCTCGTCGAGTGGTGTGCAGAGCACGATCGACGACTTCGCGCGCTGCTCGCAGCTGGCCCGCGAGGGGGGTTATGACGGCGTCGAAATCATGGGCAGTGAAGGGTATTTGATCAATCAGTTCCTCGCCGCGCGAACCAACAAGCGCAAGGACGACTGGGGCGGCACGGCGGAGCGGCGGCGCCGGTTCCCGGTCGAGATCGTGCGCCGCACCCGCGCCGCGGTCGGATCCGACTTCATCATCTGCTACCGGATGTCGATGGCCGACTACGTCGATGGTGGTCAGAGCTGGGACGAAATCCTCTCGCTGGCAACCGAAGTGGAGGCTGCGGGCGCGACCATGATCAACTCGGGCTTTGGCTGGCACGAGGCGCGGGTGCCGACGATCGTCACCTCGGTTCCCAACAGCGCCTTTGTCGACATCAGCCACGCCGTCGCCGGACACGTCGGTATCCCGGTGGTGGCGTCCAACCGGATCAACATGCCACAGGCGGCCGAGCAGATCCTGACCGACACCCATGTGCAGTTGGTCTCGATGGCGCGGCCGCTGCTGGCGGACCCGGAGTGGGTGCTCAAGGCGCAAGCCGCCCGCGACGATGAGATCAACACCTGCATCGCCTGTAATCAGGCCTGCCTGGATCACGCGTTCGTGAAGAAGACGGTGTCGTGTCTGCTCAACCCGCGGGCCGGCCACGAGACGCAACTGGTGCTGTCACCGACTCGTCGGACCCGCTCGGTGGCGGTGGTCGGGGCCGGTCCGGCCGGCCTGGCCACCGCCGTGAGTGCCGCTCAGCGCGGTCACCACGTCACGCTATTCGAGGCCAACGACTTCATCGGCGGACAGTTCGACATGGCGCGGCGGATTCCGGGCAAAGAAGAGTTCAACGAAACCATCCGTTATTTCACGACGATGCTGGCCAAGCACGGCGTGGTGGTGCGGCTGGGCACTCGGGTGTCGGCGACGGAGCTGTCCGGCTACGACGACGTGGTGCTGGCTACCGGTGTGGCGCCGCGGATTCCGGCCATTCCCGGAATCGATCATCAGATGGTGCTGACCTACGCCGAGGCCATCACCGGCGCCAAGACGATCGGCGACAGCGTCGCCGTGATCGGGGCCGGCGGCATCGGTTTCGACGTCAGCGAGTTGCTGGTCACCGATTCCTCGCCAACGCACGAACCACAAGGCCTAAAAGAATGGAAGGCCGAGTGGGGCGCGGCCGATCCGTGGGAGGCACCGGGCGCGCTGACCACTCCGATTCCGGCGGCACCGGCGCGTGAGGTGTATTTATTGCAGCGCACGAACGGAGTGCAGGGCAAGCGGCTGGGTAAGACCAGCGGATGGGTGCACCGGGCTTCGTTGAAAGCCAAAGGCGTTCAACAGCTTTCCGGAGTCAACTACGAACGGGTCAGCGACGACGGGCTGCACATCAGCTTCGGACCCAAGCGTGAGCGGCCGCAGCTGCTGGCGGTGGACAACGTCGTGGTGTGCGCGGGCCAGGAGCCAGTGCGCGACCTCGAAGACGACCTGCGACGCAGCGGTATTGACCCGCACATCATCGGCGGTGCCGCATTCGCCGTGGAGCTGGACGCCAAGCGCGCGATCAAGCAGGGCACCGAGCTGGCGGCCCGGCTGTGACAGCGCCGAGCGTGAAACTGCTGTCAATTTCGGCGCAAGTTTTGACAGTGGCTTCACGCTCGACGCGGCGGCATGCCTCCGACAACTAGGCGGCCAACGGTGTGTAGTCGGTGGTGCGCTGGCGCGCCGGGCGGCCGATGCCCTCGGCGATCTCGGTCAGCTCGGCGACCGTCTTGGCCGACCCGTATTCGGAGCCGGCCATCCGCGAGATGGTCTCCTCCATCAGCGTGCCGCCCAGATCGTTGGCACCACCGTTGAGCATGACGCGGGTGCGCTCGACGCCGAGCTTCACCCAGCTGGTCTGGATGTGCGAGATCCGGCCGTGCAACATGATTCGGGCCAGCGCGTGCACGGCGCGGTTGTCGCGATGACTGGGCCCGGGCCGGGCCGCGCCGGCCAGATACAACGGCGAGTGCTGATGCACGAACGGCAGCGGCACGAACTCGGTGAAGCCTCCGGTGCGGTCTTGGATGTCACGCAACACGTTGAGGTGGCCGACCCAGTGCCGAGGGTCGTCGACGTGGCCATACATCATTGTCGAGGACGATCGCAGGCCCACTTCGTGCGCGGTCGTCACGATCTCGATCCACATTGAGGTGGGCAGCTTGCCCTTAGTGAGCACCCAACGGATTTCGTCGTCGAGGATCTCCGCGGCCGTGCCCGGGATGGTGTCCAGGCCCGCCTCGCGCAGGCTGGTCAGCCACTCGCGAATGCTCAAGCCGCTCTTGGTCACACCGTTGGCGATCTCCATCGGAGAAAACGCGTGCACGTGCATCGACGGCACCCGTGCCTTCACGGCGCGCACCAGGTCGGCGTAGCCGGTGACCGGCAACTCGGGGTCGATGCCGCCCTGCATACACACCTCGGTGGCGCCGGCGACGTGAGCCTCCCAGGCGCGTTCGGCGACTTCGTCCGACGACAGCGAGTACGCGTCGGCATCGCCTTTGCGCTGCGCAAAGGCACAGAACCGGCAGCCCGTGTAGCAGATGTTGGTAAAGTTGATGTTGCGGTTCACCACGAATGTCACGTCGTCACCGACCGTAGCGCGGCGCAGCGAATCAGCCAGTGCGGCAACAGCTTCCAGTGCAGGGCCATCAGCGGTAGCCAAAGCCAGGTACTCGGCGTCGGTGCAGCCGGCCGGGTCACGTTCCGCCGAACGCAGCGCGGCAAGCACGTCGGTGTCGATGCGTTCGGGCGCGCGGGCGGCCAAGTCGTGCACCTGCGCACGGATCGAATCCCAGTCGCCGAACGCGCTGTACAGGTCGCTGCGCGTCTCGGTGTTACGACCTTCGGTGTCGATCGCCTCGTTGAGGTCCACCCGGCCCGACGATGCGACGTCGTCGGGCTCCTGCCAGGGCATGCCCACCGGGTTCACGTCGCGGGCCAGGCCAGTGGCCGGATCGGCCAGCGCCACGGCATGGCCGCGGACCCGCGGGTCGATCCACGCCGCTCCCGCCTGGACATACTTCGGCTGCGCGGTCAGCCGCTCCACCAGGTCGTAGCCGGCATCGGCGGTAACGGCGGCGAGCTCATCGAGGGCGGGCCATGGCCGCTCGGGGTTGACATGGTCAGGCGTGAGCGGTGAGACCCCGCCCCAGTCGTCGACACCCGCGGCGATCAGCGCCAGGCACTCGTCGCGCGACACCAGGTTCGGCGGCGCCTGGACGCGCATGCCCGGGCCGAGCACCAGCCGCGCCACCGCCACCGTGGCCAGGAACTCGTCGATACCGGCGTCCGGTGTCGACGCCATCGCGGTGTGTTGTTTGGCCCGGAAGTTCTGCACGATGACTTCCTGTACGTGCCCGAACTCCTTGTGCGACTTGCGAATCGCATGCAGTGTCTCGGCCCGCTCGATAAGCGTCTCGCCAATGCCGACCAGCAATCCGGTGGTGAACGGAATGGACAGCCGGCCAGCGTCGGTCAGCGTGCGCAGGCGAACCGTTGGATCTTTGTCGGGGCTGCCGTAGTGCGCCAGGCCCTTCGTTTCGAAGAGCCGCCGCGACGTCGTCTCCAGCATCATGCCCATCGACGGCGCCACCGGCTTGAGCCGCGACAACTCCGACCAGCTCATCACGCCCGGGTTCAAGTGCGGCAGTAGCCCGGTTTCCTCCAATACCCGGATCGCCATCGCCCGCAGGTACGACAAGGTGGAGTCGTACCCGCGTTCGTCCAGCCACTCGCGTGCCTCCGGCCACCGATCCTCGGGGCGATCGCCGAGGGTGAATAACGCTTCCTTGCAACCGAGTTCAGCCCCGCGGCGAGCGATGTCAAGGATCTCGTCGGGTTCCAGATACATCCCGGCGCCCTGGGCGCGCAGCTTGCCGGGCACGGTGACGAAGGTGCAGTAGCGGCAGCTGTCCCGGCACAGATGCGTCACCGGGATGAAGACCTTGCGCGAGTAGCTGACCGGCAGCCGGCCACCGGCACCGCGCCGTCCGGCTGATTCCAGACCGGCGTCGCGGACCCGTGCCGCGCTGCGACACAGGTCGGCCAGATCCTCGCCGCGTGCGGTCATCGCGACGGCCGCCTCGTCGACGTTCAGCGCCACCCCGTCGCGAGCCCGGCGCAGCACCCGCCGCATCGCGGACCCGTTGGAGGGCGGCGGCACCGACGGGTTTGGCAGCAGCGTCGGATCTTCACCCGGAGTCAGTCGCACGTTGGTGTAACTTCCGTCCAGCCGGATTTCATCCGCGCGCAACCATCTGCGACCCCGACGCCTGCCATGTGCGCAACAGTAGCCTCCAGCTGTGCAATAGCGGATCCCTGCCCTCTTCCACCAGAAAGCCTGGTCAAGTGATGTGTCAGGGTGCGGCCGGGCGCCGCAGCAAGACTGCCAGCGGGGGCAGTGCACCCGCCGCGAGCAGCAGCAATGGAGCGTAGGCCATCGCTCCCCGCCCACCGAACATGACATTGTGCGCCGGACCGGGCCAGCTCATCGCGCCAAGCGTCAACAGCCAGGTCCACAGCGGCAGTGCGGCCAGCCGCGACGACGTGGTCCATCGCCCGGCCGCCCAAACCAAGGCCGCGTTGACCAGACCGCTGATCAACGCGCTGATCGGAAACGGGATCGAACCGATGTAGGCCGGCAGCAACAGCACGCCGCCCACTGCGGAGATCACCCCGTCGACGCCGAGCAGCGCCAGAAAGACGATTCGAATTGCAGGATCCGTCGACCCGGTTTCGTCAACCTGGCCAACGCGCGGTTTGGTCGCGGTCAGGTCGGGACGCTGTCCAACTGCGAAACGACCGACATGAGCACCCACTGAAAACTGTCCAATCGGTCCTGCCAGTGCTGCTGGTTGTAGTCCAGATCTGGATCCATGGGACTCCTTCCGCGGCTGCTTGGTCGGAAGCCTACCGCGTCACCGGCTCGGCGAGGTCGAGTCCGGCAAGCAGATCGGTCTCCCAGCCGCGCTCATCGCGATCGCCCGCGGTACCGGCAGCCAAAATGTAGTGCTCCTGAGCCACCACCGGCAGGGCCAAGTTATTCGACAACGCGAGAGCCCGGCCGGTGGGTCCAAGGGTGAGCTGGGTGGCGTGCGCTGCCAGCGCCGCCCTCTTGGCCGACAGCGCGTCCTGGGCCTCGATGACCGCGTCGATCTCATCGTCGGCGTAGCCGAGTTCGCTGAAATCGCCGTCGGGTGGCGGAATAATCCATTCGGGCCGCAGGTCGTCGGGGCCCAGCACTTCCCAGCCTGCCGTGAATGCGGTGCGGGCCATCACCGTCCAGTAGAGCTTCGGCACGGTCCACGGCGTGCCCGGGTAATCGTCGGTTCCGGCTGCGGCGACCGCCGCCGTGGTGACGACGTGGGCCTGAATGTGGTCCGGGTGCCCGTACCCGCCGTTGGCGTCGTAGGTCACGACGACGTGCGGCCGCAACGTGCGAATGACGGCGACGAGTGCGCCGACGGCTTCGCCTTCGTCGGCGTCGACGAACCGCCGCTGCCCGCGCGGTTCGGTGCCCGCCATGCCCGAATCCCGCCAGCGGCCCGGTCCACCGAGGAAGATCGGCGCGTCGACACCCAGGGCATGCAGTGCCGCGGTGAGCTCGCTGATGCGGTAGCCACCGAGTTGGTCGGCGTGGTCGACGGCCAGCTGCGCCCATTGGTCCCCGATGACCTCGCCCTCCTCGCCGAGCGTGCAGGTGACGACCTGGACCTGCGCTCCGCGGGCTACGTAGTGGGCGATGGTGGCGCCGTTGGTGATGGTCTCGTCGTCGGGATGGGCATGCACGAACAACAGCCGCGGAGTCTCCTGCATGGACGCACCATACCGGTGCGCTGCGCGGCAATGGATTTCGCGGCGCCGCCGCGTGCAGCCAAGGCGTAAACCGCTGAGCCGCAGTGATAGTCGGCGAATCGCCAAGCCAGCTCTGCCGAAGAAACGCTGGTGGCTACTATCTACGCATGGCACAGCAGACCGCGACGATCCGCACCCGTCGCCGAGGCAAAGAACTCGAAGACGCGCTGTACGACGCGACGCTGGCCGAGCTGGCGGACGTCGGTTACGGCGGACTGACCATGGAAGGGATCGCCGGGCGGGCCCGCACCGGCAAAGCCGCGTTGTATCGACGCTGGTCCAGCAAGCACGACTTGGTTCAGGCCGCGCTGCTTTACGCGCTGCCCGCGTTGCCCGAGCCCCGCCCTGACCGATCGGCCCGGGAGAACCTGCTGGCCATCTTCACCGCACACGGCGACGTCGTTGCCGGCAAGACCGCTTTCCCCGGCCTGGGGAGCATGAACCAGCTCGTGCACGAACCGGAATTGCGTGCCATCTTCGCCGACGCTGTGGTGGGGCCCCGGTTGCGAATCATCGAATCGGTCCTGCAGGCCGGTGTGGCCAACGGCGAGATCGACGCCGCCACGCTGACGCCGTACACCGCACGAGTCGGCACCGCATTGATCAACCAGCAGGTGTTGCTCACCGGCGCCCCGCCGAACAAGCGCCAGCTCGCGCACATCGTCGACACCGTGGTCGCCCGCTCGGTGTCCGCGCACGGCGGCTAGCCGACGCAAACAGGCCGAAAGGCGGGCCGCCCCACAGGCCCGCCTCTCGGTTGACAGTTGCCCAACCCCACCGGAGCCGACGTAATCGGACGCTACCTGAGCCGAGGCTGAGAGTCAGCTAAATGTCCAACTTTTTGGACAAAAATTTCGGCCCGCCCCGAAATAGCCCCTTGAGCTGCGAATTCACACCGCCAACTTGGGCCAGCTGCTTTGGACGTCGGTGGTTGGTCGTGGGTGGCATCAGCCTAAGAAGGCCGCGCCGCAAAAAGGCCAAAGGCGGGCCGCCCCCCGGTCGGTCCGCCTTTGACGTGTGGGTGCTAAACGGTCGTGTCGAATACTACCTGAGAGTAACCTTAAAGAGGGCTAATTCACTGACCTTTCTCCAACAGATGCCGAATCGTTACAGATGGCCGGCCCGGCTGCTCACTGCCAGGTCTTCACCCACTGCCCCGCATCGCCGACGATCCCGACCGGCACGGCGCCCGAGAGGCTGACATTCTGCACGCTGGGGCCGGCGCCGACGATGGTGGTGTCCTGCAGGATCGGCAGCACCGTGGACATATTCCACAGCACTGGCTCCACGGCATTGACCACGTCATTGATGTTCTTCGAGCCGTTGAGGGCGGCATCGATGTCCGACTGAACGCCGTGATCGCAGATCCCGGTGAGGTTCGACGGCGCCTGCACCAACGCGCCTGGCTCCTGGGCGCGGCCCGGCGCCGACGTCGGTGTACCCGACGTGGTGGCCGGGGTCGCTTTCGCCCGAACAGACGGGTCGGAGGGGGCGGTCGGCGTCACCGCCGTCGACACCGCCGTCGCCTCCAGCGCGGGACAGCTGTACCGCGAGGCCAACAGCGTCGCCAAGTTCCCGCCCGCCGCGCGCCAACCGACGAGCGCGTCCACCCGGTTGTTGACCAACGCGTCGCGATACATCGCCACCGGGTCGAGCGCCAAGACGGTGGCGGCGATACCAACGCTGCGCAACTGGTCGGCAGCGGTGTTCGCCACGGCCGCCGATGTCGGGTCGTTTGCTGCCACGCCGATGATCAGGGACAGCTGCTTGCCGTCCTTGCTGATACGGCCCCGGGTGATTTCCGGCGGTCCGTTATTCGGCGGCGGCGGCGCCGGGGGCGGTGGGGTGACCGACGCCGATGTGTCGTTGTCGATTTGGTATCCCGACGACTCCAGCAGGCCCAACGCCGCCGTTCTGGTCAGCGCCGGCGGCGCGGTCGGCACATAGCCTGGGTCGCTGGGCGAGCGGATCTGCGCCTGGTCCAGGGTGACGGTGTTGTCGCTGCCGGCGCCCACCGCGGCGAGCAGGTCCACGTCGAGCAGCCCCAGCATCGCCTTGCGGACCTGCCCGTCGGCCAATTTGGGCTCGTTGGCGCGCAGGGTGAGCTGCATGACCCGCGGCGTCATGATCCGGGCGGTCCGCACCTCCGGGATCGCCGACAACTGCGCGAAAACCGCTGAGCCACCGTGCACCTGGGCCACCTGAGTGTCGCCGTTGCGGACCGAATCGGCCAGCGCGGCCGGCGCCCCGGCCCGGCGGAACAGGATCAGATCCGGCTTGGCCGGCGGTCCCCAGTAACGGTCGTTGCGGGCGAGCAGGATCTCGTCGCGTTGCGGGTCAATGGATTCCACGCGGAACTGTCCGCCGGTGACCGGCAGGGCGCGCGCCAGCCCGGCCGGGAAGCCACCCGGCACGTCCTTGACGATGTGCGCCGGAAGGATGTTGGTGAACAACTCACGCCACGCCGGGTACGGCTGGGAGAAGGTGACGACCGCCTGCTTGCCGCCGTCGATCGACTGCACCCCGGTGATCAGGTCATAGCCAGCCGGATCGACCACACCGGGTTGGCCGACCATCTGGCGCCACAAATACCAGAAGTCGTCGGCGGCGATGGGAGCGTTGTCGGTCCACTGAGCCTCCGGCCGGATCTTGTAGGTCACCGTGAACGGGTTTTCTCCTGTCACCTCGGCCGACAGCAGCAGCGTGGGATCCATCTCCCAACGCGATCCCGTCGGCGTGCCCGGATCGGACACCGGCCGGAACGTGCTCGGCAGAACCAGCGCGCTGATCGCCGCGTTCACCGCCGACAGATCGGACAGCAGATGCGGGTTGAAGCCGGCGCCGATCGAGTCGATGCCCATGACGATCTGCGTCTTGCGCTGCGGCGGCGGCGCTGTGCTGCGCGACGTCTCGGTGCTCTGCGGCGCCGGGGGCGGACTGACCGTGCAGGCGACCAGGGCCAGCAGGGAAACCAGCACGCCGACGGTCACGCGGACGCGGCGGGCTCGTTTCGGCACGACCAACAGGGTATCGGGGCCCGCGTGCCCCAACCTCGCGAGTCTCAGCGGCCGGTTCCGTCGCCGGCCTGCTAGCCGCGGGCCTTGGCCCGAGCCTTGCTGCGCGCCCGGGAGGTGGCGTCCAGCTCGACCTTGCGGACCCGCACAATCTGCGGGGTCACCTCGACGCATTCGTCGTTCGCACAGAATTCCATGGCCTGCTCAAGGTCGAGGTCGAGCGGCTTGGCCAGCGTCTCGAAGACATCCGCGGTCGACGACCGCATATTGGTCAGCTTCTTCTCGCGGGTGACGTTGATGTCGAGGTCTTCTGGCCGCGGATTGATGCCGACGACCATGCCCTCGTAGGTGTCCTGGCCGGGCTCGACGAAGAACTGGCCCCGGTCCGTGAGCTGAAGCAACGCGAACGGCGTGATGGTGCCGGTCCGGTCGGACACCAACGACCCGGTGTGGCGGGCCCGGATCTCGCCGGCCCACGGCCGGTAGCCGTCGAACACCGCGTTGGCGATGCCGGTGCCGCGAGTGAGCGTGAGGAAGTCGGTGCGGAAACCGATCAGGCCGCGGCTGGGCACGATGAAGTCCATCCGGACCCACCCCGCGGCATGGTTGGTCATCTCCTCCATCCGTCCCTTGCGGGCGGCCATCAACTGGGTGATCGCGCCGACGAATTCCTCGGGGCAGTCGATCGTCATCGCCTCGAACGGCTCGTGCAGTTTGCCGTCGATCGTCCTAGTGACCACCTGCGGCTTGCCGACCGTGAGCTCGAAGCCCTCCCGGCGCATCTGCTCGACCAGCACCGCTAATGCCAGCTCGCCGCGCCCCTGCACCTCCCAGGCGTCGGGCCGGTCGATGTCCACCACCCGGATGGACACGTTGCCGATCAACTCGGTGTCCAGCCTGTTGCGGACCATGCGAGCGGTGAGCTTGTGGCCGGACACCTTGCCCGAAAGCGGGGAGGTGTTGGTGCCGATCGTCACCGAGATGGCCGGCTCGTCGACAGTGATACGCGGCAGCGGATGGGCATGATCGGGATCGGCCAGCGTGTCGCCGATCATGATCTCGGGCAGCCCCGCCACCGCCACGATGTCACCGGCGATCGCCTCGTCGGTGGCGGTGCGCTCGACGCCCTCGGTGGCGAGCAACTCGGTGATCTTGGCGTTGGTGATGACCGGCGCACCGTCCACCTCACGCATCCACGCCACCTGCTGACCCTTGCGCAGGCGGCCGT
>DASQRI010000264.1:0-3419 GCA_035642975.1 Mycobacterium sp. | reverse complement strand
CGTCTGCATCGATGGTCGCCGCTGTCGACCCGTACATCACCTGGATGAGCGCCACCGGGGCCAAAGCGGAGTACACCGCAACCCAAGCTTCGGCAGCCGCCAGCGCCTACGAGGCCGCATTCGCGATGACGGTGCCGCCGTTAGAGGTGGCGGCCAACCGTACGCAGCTGATGACGTTGATCGCGACGAACCTCCTGGGCCAGAACACGCCGGCAATCGCGGCCAATGAGGCCCAATACGGTGCGATGTGGGCGCAGGACGCCGCGGCGATGTATGGGTATGCGGGGAGCTCGGCCACGGCCAGCGCCGTCAAACCATTCACTGCGCCGCCGCAAACCGCGAATCCCAGCGCTCAGGCCGCCCAGTCATCAGCGGTGACGCAAGCGACCAGCGCCGGCACGGGGTCCGGCGTGCAGTCACAGCTGCAACAGCTGACCTCTGCGATCCCTTCGTCGTTGAACCAGCTCACCTCGCCGGTGTCGTCGGCGACGAGTACGGCGGCCACCCCCACGGGGTCGCTCAGCCAACTCCTGGACTTTTTGGACGGCGCGGACGGGAACTCCATCGGAACCTTCCTGAACTCCAACTTCCTCAACGGTCTCACGTCGGCCGGGTACGTAAACCCCGCGATCATCACGCCCGCGGTCACCAGCGGTTTGGCCGACATCAACTCGGTGGGACCAGGCGAGGCGGCGGCTGGGGGCGCGGGCTTTACCGGCTACGGCAGCATGATCACGCCGCAGCCGCTGGCGGCTGTGCCGAGCATGGGCGGGGTCACCGCGGATGTGACCGGGGCCAGACTCGTCGGCAAGCTCTCCGTACCACCGGCGTGGACGGAGGCAGCACAGGTCGCCAATCACAGCGGGGTGACATATGCCGGTGGCGGTTGGACCAACGCGGTCGGCCCCGCCGGCGGCGGCACCGAAGCCGTCCCGGCGGGCATGCCGGGTATGCCGGGTATGGCCGGTGGCAAGTCCGGTGGCTTCGGCCATGGGCCACGCTACGGAAATCGCCTGACTGTCATGTCGCGACCGCTGGCAGGTGGATGACCGGGGCGATGTCAGCGCCGTTCCAGTAACTGCAGCAGGTAGCTTCCGTAGCCCGACTTGAGCAGCGCGTGGGCGCGCTGCGCTAGCTGGTCGTCGTCGATGAAGCCCATCCGCCACGCGACTTCTTCGGGGACGCTGACCTTCAGGCCCTGCCGACGTTCCAGGGTGCGGACGTAATCGCTTGCGTCGGCCAGGGAGTCGAACGTCCCGGTGTCGAGCCAGGCCGTGCCACGGGCCAGCATCTCGACGGTCAGCCGACCCTGATCGAGGTAGGTCCGGTTGATGTCGGTGATCTCGTATTCACCGCGCGCCGAAGGTCGCAGACCCCGGGCGATCTCGACGACCTCGTTGTCGTAGAAGTACAGGCCCGTCACCGCGTAGTTCGATTTCGGGGTAGCCGGCTTCTCCTCGATCGACAACGCGATGCCGTCCGCGCTGAATTCGACGACACCGTAGTCCGATGGATTTGCCACCCAGTAGGCGAAAATTGCTCCGCCACTGACTGATTGGAACCGTCGGAGATTGGTGCCCAGGCCGGGGCCGTAAAAGATGTTGTCGCCCAACGCCAACGCCACCGAATCCGCGCCGATGTGGTCAGCGCCAATCACGAACGCCTGGGCCAGACCCTCGGGCCGGTCTTGTACCGCGTAGCTGAGGTTGATGCCGAATGCGCTGCCGTCACCGAGTACTCGTTGGAATGCGGGCGCTTCGTGGGCGGTGGTGATGACCTGGATGTCGCGAATACCGGCCATCATCAGCGTGGACAACGGGTAGTAGATCATCGGTTTGTCGTAGACCGGTAGCAGCTGCTTGCTGACGCCCAGGGTGATCGGATACAGACGCGTGCCCGACCCGCCGGCCAGAATGATCCCCCGCATGTGGTGCTCCTCAGTCGACGAGATCGGCGTCGGTCAACTCGGTCGCCGCGAGCGCTGACGCCAGGTCGTCGTGCCGGAACACCGAGGTGACATGGTCGTGCACCACCCGAAACGCCGACGCGACAGTGACGTTGGCACCGGAATCGTCTGCACTGCCGATCTTCTGTTCGACGACAACGACGCCGTCGTGCACGTATATTCTGCCCACTTCGGCATGTGACGGGTGGCCGGTCGCCCAATCACGCAACGCGGCGTGTCCCTGCGCGGCGCCGTGCGCGTCGCCGACTTCGATGTCATCACTGGACAAGCTGATCAAGGTATCGATGTCGGACGCATTCAAGGCGTCATGCCACGCCAGCACGGTGGCGATCTCCGAAGTGGTCATGATGGAAACGTACCGCGTGCGTCTAGGAGGGTGTGCGGTCGTGCCGGTTCTTTCTACCCGAATGTGACCGGGCAGTGCACGGGGTCAGGCGACGCGCCGACCCAAGCAGTGCACTCGCCAACCGGCTTGCTGCCACCGTTGCACGTCAAGGCAGTTGCGGCCGTCGACGACGACGCGGGAGCGCACCCGGTCGGCGAGCAGCCCGGGATCGAGCTCGACGAACTCCTGCCACTCGGTGAGTACCAGGACCGCGTCCGCGCGGTCACAGGCTTCCTCCACCGAGACCGCGTAACTCAGTGTGGGGAAAAGCCGCTGGGCGTTCTCCAGCGCTTTGGGGTCGTACACGTTGACCGCTGCTCCGTTGAGCTGCAGCTGGCCCGCGACGTTGAGTGCCGGCGAGTCGCGCACATCGTCGGACTCGGGCTTGAACGCGGCGCCGAGCACGGCGATGTTGGCGCCCAGCAGCGAGCCGCCGCACGCTTTGGTAGCGAGTTCGACCATGCGAGTGCGGCGACGCATGTTGATGTTGTCGACTTCCCGAAGGAAGGTAAGCGCCTGGTCAGCGCCCAGTTCGCCGGCGCGCGCCATGAACGCACGGATGTCTTTGGGCAGGCAGCCACCACCGAATCCCAAGCCCGCGTTGAGAAATCGCCGCCCGATCCGTGGGTCGTGCCCGAGCGCGTCGGCCAGCAGGGCGACGTCGGCCCCAGCGGCCTCGCACACCTCGGAGATCGCGTTGATGAACGAGATCTTGGTCGCCAGAAAGGCGTTCGCGGAGACCTTGACCAGCTCGGCGGTTTGCAGGTCGGTCACCAGGAAGGGGACACCGGCGTCCAGCATCGGTGCGTACAGCTCACGGATCGCGGCCTCAGAACGGGTCGAACCATCTTGTACGCCAAGCACAATGCGGTCCGGCCGCAGGGTGTCCTGTATGGCGAAACCTTCTCGCAGAAACTCCGGGTTCCACGCCACCTCCACGTCGACGCCCGGACGGGCGGCTGCGCTAACCCGCTGCACAAGCTCGGCCGCGGTTCCAACGGGCACCGTGGACTTGCCTACGATCACCGACGGACGCGTCAAACGCGGTGTGAGCGCATCGATTACGGC
>DASQRI010000263.1:0-8073 GCA_035642975.1 Mycobacterium sp. | reverse complement strand
GCCGGGACCACCCGGTCCTGGGCCGCCGGGTCCGTGGTCTCCGGGACCACCCGGTCCTGGGCCGCCTGGGCCGTGGCCACCGGGTCCGCCGGGGCCGGGACCGCCGGGACCGGGACCGCCCGGTCCGCCAGGTCCTGGTCCACCCGGCCCGTGGCCGCCGCCCGGGTCCTGCGGTGCAGGTCCGGCGTGGCTAACGGCAGGCACGCCGTGACCGCCGCCGCCACCCGGTGGCGGTCCGGGAGCGGCATAAGCCGCACCGGCACCCGCACCCAACGCGGCCGCGCCAAGAGCGCCCGCGATGGTCGCCCCGGCCATCAGTTGCTTCAGTCTCATATTCCTTCACCCCTCTACTCGTGTATTCAGCGGAAGCTTGCCCCCACGTGTCGAACGCTAAAGAGTTCGTCTATGTGTCAGCTGTGAGAGGCCTCCGGAAATCTTTTGCGAGTTTGCCCGCAAAAAGTCAGCCCGAGTCCCGTCGTCGGTTAGTAAGCCGTGGCAATAACTACGGGGGCGTGGTGGTTCATACTGG
Source organism: Mycobacterium sp. (assembly GCA_035642975.1). Taxonomy (GTDB): domain Bacteria; phylum Actinomycetota; class Actinomycetes; order Mycobacteriales; family Mycobacteriaceae; genus Mycobacterium. Next base: position 7,544 of record DASQRI010000263.1, on the reverse strand, counting down.
ATGCAACACTTGAGCGCTTCAAGTGGTTCTCCTGACGAGGTGGCAGCGATGACGAGGTTGGACTCGGTCGAGCGGGCGATCGCCGACATCGCGGCCGGCAAGGCCGTCGTCGTCGTCGACGACGAAGACCGGGAAAACGAGGGAGACCTCATTTTCGCGGCCGAGAAGGCCACGCCGGAGTTGGTGGCGTTCATGGTCCGCTACACGTCGGGATACCTCTGCGTGCCGCTGGACGGCGCGATCTGCGACCGACTCGGCCTGCTGCCGATGTATGTGGTGAACCAGGATAAGCACGGCACCGCCTACACCGTTACAGTCGACGCGAAACATGGTGTAGGAACTGGGATTTCGGCATCAGACCGCGCCACCACCATGCGACTGCTGTCCGATCCGGACAGTGTCGCCGAGGATTTCACCCGGCCCGGGCACGTGGTTCCGTTGCGCGCGAAAGACGGGGGCGTATTGCGGCGTCCCGGCCACACCGAAGCCGCCGTTGACCTGGCCCGGATGGCCGGACTGTCGCCGGCCGGGGCCATCTGCGAAGTCGTCAGTCAGAAGGACGAAGGCGCGATGGCGCAGACTGACGAACTGCGGGTCTTCGCCGACGAACACGGCCTGGCGCTGATCGCCATCGCCGACCTGATCGAGTACCGGCGCAAGCACGAAAAGCACATCGAGCGGATCGCCGAGGCGCGCATCCCGACTCGGCACGGCGAGTTCCGTGCGGTCGGCTACACCAGCATCTACGAAGACGTCGAGCACGTAGCCCTGGTACGAGGTGAGATCGCCGGGCCGAACTACGACGGCGACGACGTGCTGGTCCGGGTGCACTCGGAGTGCCTGACCGGTGACATCTTCGGCTCACGCCGTTGCGACTGCGGGCCGCAGCTGGACGCCGCGATGGCCATGGTCGCGCGGGAAGGCCGCGGCGTGGTGCTCTACATGCGTGGTCATGAGGGCCGCGGCATCGGTCTGATGCACAAACTGCAGGCCTATCAGCTGCAGGACGCCGGCGACGACACCGTCGACGCCAACCTCAAGCTCGGATTGCCCGCCGACGCGCGGGACTACGGCACCGGCGCTCAAATCCTCGTCGACCTCGGGGTCCGCTCGATGCGGCTGCTGACCAACAACCCGGCCAAACGTGTCGGGTTGGACGGCTACGGCCTGCACATCATCGAGCGCGTGCCACTGCCGGTGCGGGCCAACGCGGAGAACATCCGGTACCTGATGACCAAACGTGACCGGATGGGCCATGACCTGGTCGGGCTGGATGACTATCACGAATCCATCCATCTGCCAGGCGAATTCGGCGGTGCCCTGTGACCGCCGATGAGGCGGCTCTGTGAGCGGTGCCGGTGTTCCCGACATCGAACCGTCGGACGCATCCGCAGTCAAGCTGGCGATCGTTGCGAGCACCTGGCACAAGGAGATTTGCGACGCGTTGCTCGACGGCGCCCGTAAGATCGCGTCCGAATGGGGCGTGGACAGCCCCACCGTGGTCCGAGTCCGCGGCGCGATCGAAATTCCGGTGGTAGCGCAAGCGTTGGCCCGCAACCACGACGCCGTGGTGGCTTTAGGCGTGGTGATCCGCGGAGAGACACCGCATTTCGACTACGTCTGCGACGCCGTCACGCAGGGGTTGACACGGGTCTCGCTGGACGAGTCCACCCCGGTGGCCAACGGTGTGCTGACCACCAACAGCGAACACCAGGCGCTGGATCGCGCCGGGCTGCCGCAATCGGCCGAGGACAACGGCGCCCAGGCGACGGCCGCGGCGCTGAGCACTGCACTGACCCTGCGCGATCTGCGCCGGAAGCCGTGACCGCGAAGCCGATCCGGGACAACTGGGATGCGCAAGTCCGTCCCCACCTGACGCCCTATTTCGCCTACGCGGCCGCGTTTGTCATCGTCGCGGCACACGTCGCGGTCGGGCTGCTGCTCAAGATCGGGTCCAGCGGCGTGATCTTCCAGACCGCCGACCAGGTGGCCATGGCGGGACTGGGTTTCGTTCTTGCCGGGCTGGTGCTGCTCTTCGCCCGCCCACGGCTTCGAGTTGGCGCCGCCGGGCTATCGGTGCGCAATCTGATCGGTGACCGCCTGGTGCCATGGTCGGATGTGGTCGGTGTGTCATTTCCCCCCGGGGCCCGCTGGGCGCGGATCGATCTGCCTGACGACGAGTACGTTCCGCTGATGGCGATCCAGTCCGTCGACAAGGACCGTGCGGTGGACGCCATGGATACCGTGCGGACACTGCTGAGCCGATATCGGCCGGACCTGCCGTCGCATTGAACGACGGTTCTGTTCCGTCGCCGGATATCCACAGTCGGGTGACCCAGACCAGCAATCTGTGTCGGGCGATTCGCGTATAGTAGAACATATGTTCGAATTATGGTATGCCTCGCGGCCGACGTCGGACTCGGCAGCGCTGCTGGACCGAATTCGCGAAGCGGGTCGATCGGAGGCTCAGGCGGCTGCGCGGCGTTTGGTCGCCGTCGGCGAGTTGTTCGTCCTGCGTTGCCGGGAATCGGGGGAGCGTGCTGACTGCGCTATGGACACCTGGGAGGCCGTTGCCGCACAGGTAGCTGCGGCGCTGCAATGCAGCATTGCGATGGGCTCGAGCCACCTGCGCTACGCGATGGCGTTGCGCGACCGCCTACCAGAGGTCGGCAAGGCGTTTCAGGCCGGCGATATCGACTATCGCTCCTTTCAGACCGTCGTTTTTCGGACAGACTTGATCACCGACGCCGATGCGCTGGCGCGAGTGGATGCGCTTCTGGCGGTGCGGCTTTCGCGGTTTCCGGCGTTGACGCGCGGTCGGCTGGCCGCCGAGGTCGACCGGGCGGTGGCCGAAGCCGACCGAGACGCGGTGCGCCGGGCGAGTGAGGCTATGAGGGATCGCTTTGTCGACATCGACACGGCGGACACGCATACGGCATTTGTGACCGGAAGCGTGCTGGCCACCGCTGGACGCGCCCTCGACCGTCGGCTGGACGAGTTGGCGGGAACGGTGTGCGACGCTGACCCGCGCACCCGCGAGCAGCGCCGGGCCGACGCACTCGGAGCGCTGGCTGGCGGTGCCGATCGGCTGGTGTGTGGCTGTGGATCCGGCGACTGCGCTGCCGTGGCGCGTGCGTGCAGTCGCAACGTGGTAGTTCATGTGGTCGCAGAACAGGCCACCGTCGACGGCAGCGGAGAAACGCCCGGCGTGGCGGTTGGCGCGGAAGGCTTGATCCCGGCGCAGATGGTTGCCGAATTGGCCAAGAGCGCACGGCTGCAGCCTCTGATTCCACCGGCGGATGCGGCCGAGTCGCGCTACATCCCGTCGGCCGCACTTGCCGACTTCGTGCGATGCCGCGACCTGACCTGTCGTGCCCCGGGCTGTGATCGCCCGGCCGTCGACTGCGACTTGGACCATACAGTCGCCTACCACGACGGCGGCCGGACGCACGCGTCAAATCTGAAGGCGCTGTGCCGAAAACACCACTTGCTGAAGACCTTCGGGGGCTGGCGCGACAAGCAACTGCCAGACGGTACCGTAATCTGGCTCCTCCCGGACGGGCACACCTACGTGACCACGCCGGGCAGCGCGTTGTTGTTTCCGAATCTTTGTGCGCCGACCAGCGAGCTGCCCCCGGCGGCGCCGGCACGCGCTGTCCAATGCGGCAACCGGGAGATGCGAGTGCCGACCCGGACACGCACCCGCAGACAGAGCCGAGCTCACCGCGTGAACGCCGAGCGCCGGCTCAATCGCCGGACCCGCGAGGCGGCAGAGTCCTCGTCGTCGCATATCGGTGCCCTGTCAAACGGAAGCCTGCCGTCCCCAACCGACGAACCACCGCCCTTCTAACGGCGACTAGCCTTAGAAACCGTGGCTGATCCCGCAACTTACCGCCCCGCGCCCGGGTCCATCCCGGTCGAGCCCGGCGTGTACCGGTTCCGGGACCAGCACGGACGGGTGATCTACGTCGGTAAGGCCAAGAGCCTGCGCAGCCGATTGACCTCCTACTTCGCCGACGTGTCTAGCCTGCACCCGCGGACCCGGCAGATGGTGACCACCGCCGCGAAGGTCGAGTGGACGGTGGTCAACACCGAAGTCGAGGCGCTGCAGCTGGAATACAACTGGATCAAGGAGTTCGACCCGCGGTTCAACGTTCGCTACCGGGACGACAAGTCCTATCCGGTGCTGGCCGTCACCCTCAACGAGGAGTTCCCCCGGCTGATGGTCTACCGGGGCCCGCGCCGGAAAGGCGTCCGCTACTTCGGGCCGTACTCGCATGCCTGGGCCATCCGGGAGACCCTGGACCTACTCACCCGCGTCTTCCCGGCGCGGACGTGTTCGGCCGGAGTGTTCAAGCGACACAACCAAATCGACCGCCCATGTCTGCTCGGCTACATCGACAAGTGCTCGGCGCCGTGCGTCGGCAGGGTCAGCGCGGAGCAGCACCGCCAGATCGTGCTGGACTTCTGCGACTTCCTGTCCGGCAAAACCGATCGGTTTGCCCGCGGCCTGGAGCAGCAGATGCACGCCGCGGCGGCAGATCTCGACTTCGAACGGGCCGCCCGATTGCGCGACGACCTGGGGGCACTCAAGCGAGCTCTGGAGAAGCAGGCCGTGGTGCTCGGCGACGGCACCGATGCCGACGTGGTGGCCTTCGCCGACGACGACCTGGAAGCGGCGGTCCAGGTGTTCCATGTCCGCGGCGGGCGGGTTCGTGGCCAGCGTGGCTGGATCGTCGAAAAACCCGGTGATCCCGGTGATTCCGGCGAGGCACAGTTGGTTGAGCAATTCCTCACCCAGTTCTACGGTGACCAGGCCGAACTCGACGGCGCTGCCGACGAATCCACCAACCCGGTGCCCCGCGAAGTCCTGGTGCCCTGCCTGCCGCCAAACGCCGAGGAGTTGACCACCTGGCTGTCGGGGCTGCGCGGTTCACGGGTCACGCTGCGGGTCCCGCGCCGCGGCGACAAGCGGGCACTGGCCGAAACCGTGCAACGCAACGCCAAAGACGCGCTGCAGCAGCACAAGCTCAAGCGGGCCGGCGACTTCACCGCCAGATCCGCTGCACTGCAGAACATTCAGGAGGCACTGGGTCTGGCTGACGCGCCGCTGCGGATTGAATGTGTCGACATCAGCCACGTGCAGGGAACCGACGTGGTGGGCTCGCTGGTGGTCTTCGAAGACGGGCTGCCGCGCAAGTCCGACTACCGCCACTTCGCGATCCGGGAAGCCGCCGGCCGCGGTCATTCCGACGACGTCGCGTCGATCGCCGAGGTGACTCGCCGTCGCTTCGTTCGCCATCTACAGGACCAAGAAGATCCGAAAATCCTGTCACCAGAAGGAAAGTCACGGCGCTTTGCCTATCCGCCCAACCTGTATGTCGTCGACGGCGGCGCTGCGCAGGTCAACGCCGCCAGTGCGGTCCTCGACGAGCTGGGAATCGACAACGTCGCGGTGATCGGTCTGGCCAAGCGCCTCGAGGAGGTATGGGTGCCCTCGGAGCCCGACCCGATCATCTTGCCGCGCAACAGCGAGGGTCTGTACCTGCTGCAGCGGGTGCGCGACGAGGCCCACCGGTTTGCCATCAACTATCACCGCAGCAAACGGTCCAAGCGGATGACCGCCTCGGCGCTTGATGCGGTGCCCGGGTTGGGTGAGCATCGCCGTAAGGCACTGGTTACTCATTTCGGTTCACTGGCCCGCCTCAGGGAGGCTACGGTCGACGAGATCACCGCCGTCCCGGGCATTGGGGTTGCCACGGCGACCGCGGTGCTCGACGCATTACGGGGCGGCACCGCCGGATCGGACACGGCGGGGCAGGATGCGCTCGCTGAACGGGCATCGGGATGACGGGTGAGGGGATGGACGGGTCGAATCAGGCCGGGTCGCTGGGCAACGTCGATCCCGCGGAGGTGACCGCGAGCCAGGCCGAAAGCCACGGTGGCGCACACGAATCCGGCATCGACGTGGTCCTGGTCACCGGCTTGTCCGGTGCCGGGCGGGGCACCGCCGCCAAGGTGCTCGAGGACCTCGGCTGGTACGTCGCCGACAACCTGCCGCCTCAGCTGATTACCAGGATGGTGGACTTCGGACTGGATGCGGGATCCCGGATCACGCAGCTGGCCGTGGTGATGGACGTACGCTCCCGCGGGTTCACCGGCGACCTGGACTGGGTGCGCAACGACCTGGCCACCCGCGACATCACCCCGCGGGTGTTGTTCATGGAGGCGTCCGACGACATGCTGGTGCGCCGCTACGAACAGAATCGTCGCAGCCATCCGTTGCAGGGAGAGCAAACATTGGCCGAAGGCATCGCCGCCGAGCGCGAGATGTTGGCACCGGTTCGCGCGACCGCCGACCTGGTCATCGACACCTCGACGCTGTCGGTGCGCGAGTTGCGGGAAAGCATCGAACGGGCCTTCGGGGGCGAGACCGTCGCCCAGACCAGCGTCACCGTGGAGTCGTTCGGCTTCAAGTACGGTCTGCCGATGGATGCCGACACGGTGATGGACGTGCGGTTCCTGCCCAACCCGCACTGGATCGACGACCTGCGTCCACTCACCGGCCAACATCCCACGGTGCGTGACTACGTGCTCGGTCAGACCGGCGCGGCGGAGTTCCTGGAGACTTACCATCGATTGCTGTCCCTGATTATCGATGGCTACCGCCGGGAGGGTAAGCGCTACATGACCGTCGCGATCGGCTGCACCGGTGGCAAGCACCGCAGCGTCGCCATCGCGGAAGCATTAGCGCAGCTGCTCGAGCCGGACAACCAGCTGACGGTGCGGGTATTGCACCGGGATCTGGGTCGCGAATGAGCCGACGCATCGTCGCCCTGGGCGGAGGACACGGCTTGTATGCGACGCTGTCGGCTGCCCGGCGGCTCACTCCGCACGTCACCGCGGTCGTCACCGTCGCCGACGACGGCGGCTCGTCGGGCCGGCTGCGCAGCGAACTGGACGTCGTGCCCCCGGGTGATCTGCGAATGGCGTTGGCGGCGTTGGCTTCCGACAGTCCCCAGGGGCGGCTGTGGGCCACGATTCTGCAACACAGGCTCAGCGGCAGCGGCGCGCTGGCCGGACACCCGATCGGCAACTTGCTGCTCGCCGGTCTCAACGAGGTGCTGGCCGATCCGGTTGCCGCGCTCGACGAAGTCGGCCGCGTCCTCGGTGTGCGCGGCCGGGTGCTGCCGATGTGTCCGATCGCGCTGCAGATCGAAGCCGACGTTTCTGGCCTAGAGGCCGACCCGAGGATGTTCCGGCTCATTCGCGGGCAGGTGGCCATCGCCACCACGCCCGGAAAAGTACGCCGCGTCCGGTTGCTGCCCGGTGACCCGCCGGCCACCCGGCAGGCCGTCGACGCGATCTTGTCCGCCGATCTGGTGGTGCTGGGACCCGGCTCGTGGTTCACCAGCGTGATCCCGCACGTCCTGGTCCCCGGGCTGGCCGCGGCGCTGCAAGCGACGACCGCCCGCAGAGCGCTGGTGCTCAACCTGGTGGCGGAGCCCGGGGAGACGGCCGGCTTCTCGGCGGAACGCCATCTC
>DASQRI010000262.1:0-4755 GCA_035642975.1 Mycobacterium sp. | reverse complement strand
CGGTTTGGCCGCCGAAAAGCCGGGCCAAGCCGACGTGGCGGCGCGACAACACATGCACGGCCAGGTGCGTGGATCGCGCCGCCACCCGGCAGGTGTGGTTGTTCCTGGACAGCCCGACCAAAAACCGTGGGGGGTGCATGCTGGTTTGCGTGGCGAAGCCGACCAGGCAGCCCGACGGATGACCGTCAGCCTGGGTCGTCACCACGAACATGGTGTAGTCCAGCATCCCGACCAGCTGGTCGAAGGATTTATCGGCCACACCGCCATCATCACCCAGATCGCGAAGAGACCTTAGGGATTCGACTGTCCAGCCCGGTCGAGAATTCAGCCGCGGATGCAATTGCGATGCGTCAGAGCAGCTTTACAAATCGCTTGCGGAGACGAACTCCTCGACCAGAGCGCTGACCAGGCCGGGGTTCTCGAGTCCGGCGAGATGAGCGACGCCGTCGAGCACCCGGATCGACGAGTTGGGGATGGCATCGGCCATCGCGATCGCTTCCCGCGGCGGGAACGTCGCGTCTTCGGCGCCCCCGACGACAAGCACCGGTGTCCTGATGCCGGCCAACAACCCCCGCTGGTCGGGTCGGGCTGGGACCACGCTCTTCACCGCCCAGGAAACAGACGCGACATCGACGGATGTCATCGCCGAACGAACGTATGCCACAACGTCAGGACGCTCCCGGAAGGTCGTCGGGCCCAGGAACGCCTTGAGCACCGATCGGGTCAGCAGTGGTCCAATCTTTCCCTGCCGTTGCGCCATCTGGAGCAACATCGCGAACTGCACCTTTTGACGCACACTGGCCCGGCCGGCGGTGGCGTTCATCAGCACCGCTCGGCCGATTCGTTCAGGCTGAGTCGCGGCGAATGTCGCGCCGATCATGCCGCCCCACGAGTTGCCGACGAAGTGGGCCCGGTCGATGCCGAGACCGTCGAGGATGTCGACGATGCAGCGAACGCAGTCGGCGAAGGTAAACATGTCCTTCAATGGCTGGCTGCCCCCTTGGCCTGGCGGGTCGACCAGCACTACCTGCCAGCGCGCGACGAGATTGTCGGCGACCGCGTGCCACATGTCACCGGACATCAACAGGCTCGGCCAGAACACGATCGGCGACCCGGTTCCGCCGACTTGCACACGCAATGTTCCGAGCGCGGTGTCCACCTCCCGCTCGTGCAGCTGATCGCTACTGCCGGTCATCGCGAACCACGATACGGTCAGCGGTCGGCGAGTTCGCGGGGTGTTACGAACACGTCGACGAGGGCGCCGTTGCGCCACACCGTCATTTCGATCCGGCGTGCGATGGCATCCTCGACCATCAGCTGCTGAATCGCGGTGGCGGTGACGACGTTCTTGCCGTCGACGCTGACCACGATGTCGCCAAGTCGCAAACCCGCTTCGGCGGCCGGGCTGCCGGCGACCACGCTGGCGATCTGCAGGCCGTGCGTGGTGCCCAGTTTGGTTGCAGCCGCCGGCGGCACCGGAATGTGGGCACCGGCGATGCCCAGCCAGGCGCGGCGCACGCGGCCGGTATTCATCAGCGCCGCGATGATCTTGTGGGTGGATGCGTTGATGGGCACCGCCAATCCGAGGCCGACACCCGCGACCGCGGTGTTGACTCCGACCATCCGTCCGCGTCCATCGGCCAGCACGCCGCCGCTGTTTCCCGGATTGAGCGCGGCATCGGTCTGAATCACCTCGTCGACAACGCGGCCCACTTTGGTAGGTAGCGACCGTCCGAGTCCGGAGACGATGCCGGCCGTGACGCTACCGGCCAGGCCCAGCGGGTTGCCGATCGCGACAACGAGTTGTCCGACTTGCAGATCCTCGGCGCGGCCCATCGTTACCGGCGCGGGAACACCGCCGCGCGCCTTGAGCACGGCGAGGTCGGACAGCTCGTCGCGACCGGCGATATCTACGGCCACCGTGGTGCCATCGGCGAACGTCGCTTCTGCGGACCGACTTCCGGCCACGACGTGCGCGCTGGTCAACAGGTAGCCATCGGGAGTGATGACGCTTGCGCTGCCGCCGCCATCGCCGCGCCGGCTGCGTACCGAAATGCTGGCCACGCTGGGCAGCACAGTTTGCGCGACCGCAGTTACCACGGCCGAGTAGGCATCCAAAGCGTCAGCGTCCGGGGGATATTCGGGCATAACCGCCTCAGCGTCGGGACCGATGGCGTTATGCCCCTGTTCGCCGTTGGCTTAGCCGGTTACTCCACGCGCGCTAGCGCGGAGTGGCTGCTGCGCCCTTTGTACGCTCAGCATCGGTACCCGGTCCCGAACCACGCTTTTTCACCACAACGACTGGGCAATCCGCGCGTGCCGCACATGCCTGAGAGACCGCGCCCAGCATCAGCCCGGCAAAAGCTGAGCGTCTCCAGCGGGAATTGCGGCACCGGGACTATCTCGCTAACGGTCTTGATCAGGAATTCCTCGGAGGTCAGCTGCAGCTCGTCGCGATCGAACGCGGCGGGGTTCGACAAGAACGGCAGCTGCCACGCAAGTACGACACGTAGCTCGGATTCTGGGCGGACCACTGCCTCGTCGAGCGCCCAGAAGCGCCTCGATGCTTTGGGGCGATCCGTCGACCCGACCCACGATGCGATAGCTCATGCTGCCTCCAGAGTTGGTCGACGAGGCACTCGTAGGTCTGCTCCTCGTGCTTCTTCGGCGAGGTCTTCCAGGCTCCTGCCCTTGGGCTCGGGCAGCATCATTGCCGTCACCACAGCACCGGCCGCTGCGACCACTCCAGCAATGACCATGGCGCCGCGCATTCCCAACGACGAGGCAAAGAACACCGGGAACAGGTAGGCGCCGATAAATGCGCCGACTTTGCCCGCACCCGCGGAGATTCCGTGCCCCAAGGCCGCCCGAACCGACTCGGTGGGGGATGGTCCAATAAAGGTCGAACTTAGCTTTGCCCGCACGCGGCCAGAACCAATTCACGCACCCGCGCCGCGTCGGCCTGGCCCTTGGTGGCCTTCATCACCGCGCCGACGATCGCCCCCGCTGCCTGCACCTTGCCGCCGCGGATCTTCTCTGCCACATCGGGATTGGCGGCCAACGCTTCGTCGACCGCGGCCTGGATCAGCGAATCATCGCGCACCACAGCCAATCCGCGCGCGGTCATCACCTGTTCGGGCTCGCCTTCGCCGGCCAGCACACCCTCGACGACTTGGCGGGCCAGCTTGTTGGACAGCTTGCCGTCGTCCACCAGCGCCACGACGGCGGCGACTTGGGCTGGGGTGATGGGTAATTCGTCGAGTTCGACACCGGCCTCGTTGGCCTTTTGCACCAGGAAGTTGCCCCACCAGGCGCGCGCCTTATCACTGGACGCGCCGTGCCCGACGGTCGCGATCACCAGGTCGACGGCACCGGCGTTGACCAGGTCCCGCATCACCTCGTCGGAGATGCCCCATTCCTGTTGAATCTTCTTGCGGCTCAGCCACGGAAGTTCAGGGATGGTTTGGCTTAGCCGCTCGACCAGCTCGCGGCTGGGTGCCACCGGCTCCAAGTCTGGTTCGGGGAAGTAGCGATAGTCCTCGGCGGTCTCCTTGGTGCGGCCCGGGCTGGTGTAGCCGTCCTCGTGAAAGTGCCTGGTCTCCTGGATGACCCGCCCGCCGGACTCCAAAACGGCACCCTGCCGACGCATTTCGTAGCGGACGGCGACCTCGACGCTTTTGAGCGAGTTGACGTTCTTGGTCTCACTGCGGGTGCCGAACTCGGTGACTCCGGTGGGCTTGAGCGACACGTTAGAGTCGCAGCGCATCGAACCCTGGTCCATCCGGACGTCGGAAACCCCCAACGCGCGCAACAGGTCTCGCAGCGCGGTCACATATGCGCGGGCGATCTCCGGCGCCCGCTCGCCGGTGCCTTCGATGGGCTTGGTGACGATCTCGATCAGCGGCACTCCGGCACGATTGTAGTCGGCCAGCGAGGTGGTCGCCCCGGCGATCCGGCCCGTGTCGCTGCCCAGGTGAGTCAGCTTGCCGGTGTCTTCCTCCATGTGGGCGCGCTCGATCTGCACGCGGAAAGTGGTGCCGTCATCCAACGGCACGTCGAGGTAGCCACTGATGGCGATCGGCTCGTCGTACTGAGAGATCTGGTAGTTCTTCGGCTGGTCCGGATAAAAGTAGTTCTTCCGCGCGAACCGGCCCCACGGCGCGATCTGGCAGTTCAACGCCAGCCCGATGCGGATCGCCGATTCGACCGCGGCCTCGTTGAGCACCGGCAGCGAACCCGGCAAGCCCAGACAGACCGGGCAGACCCGGGTGTTGGGCTCGGCGCCGAACTCATTGGCGCAGCCGCAGAACATCTTGGTGGCGGTCGACAGCTCGACGTGCACCTCCAACCCGAGCACCGGGTCGTAGCGCGCGATGACGTCGTCGTAGTCAAGCAGCTCCGCCCCTGGCGCTTTTGCGGCGCTCGCAGCAGAAGTCATGCGCTCGATCCTAATTGGCGCTCGGAGCCGCCGCCTCATCGCCGTCGCCGACCACGCGCACATCGCCGGTCAGCAGCACATGCTCGAAGGCTGACCGCGACCCCACACCTTTGTCGGGGATCGCTCGGAAGTCTTCGACGAGTTGCTGGGCAAGCCGGCGCAGCTTGATGTTGCTTTCCTGCGATCGCCACCTGAGCAGGTCGAACGCGGCCGCGGCGTCGAGGCCGTAAACGAGCATCAGCATCCCCTTGGCCTGCTCGATCACGGCGCGACGCGACCGCGCGGATTGGGCCAGCTCGGAGCGTGAACGCTAGCCG
>DASQRI010000261.1:0-2021 GCA_035642975.1 Mycobacterium sp. | reverse complement strand
CTCGGCTTAGGTGACGAGCCGTGACGGCGTGAACTACCGCGGAGATCGCCACGACAAGACGGCGGCGACCTACCCAGCCGCTGTGATACGTTACCTTACCTAGGCTTCAATAGAATTCCGGCCCGTGCATCTAATGGGTGGCGAGGAGGCCACGATGGGTACATCGCTTCTGGATGTCTACCGTAAGAACTGGCCGCGGGTCGGCGCGGTACTTGGGATGGCCGTCGGCGGGGCAACCGCACTGGCCGCGCGCGGCAGAGTCACCAATCTGCGGGCACTTTCAGCGGTGAATTGGATTGCGCTGCTGGTGCATCAGTACGAGGAGTACGAAGATCCGGGGTACTTTCCGGGGCAGTTCAACCGCGGCATGTTCAAAAGTGATCAGCCACGCAACTTCCCGTTGAACACCCACACCGCGATGTGCATCAACACCGCGATCGCTTACCCGGTCTATGCCTTGCCGGTGGTGTTCCCGAAGATCAAATGGCTGGGTATCGGGCCGGTGATCTTCGGGATGAGCCAGGCTGTCGCGCACGGGGCCATCATCCCGGCGATCTCACGCTCCAAGTACAGCCCGGGCTTTTTGGCATCCATCTTCTTGCACGTCCCGATCGGGCTTGCCTACCTGACTGCGGTGAGGGTACGGGGCGGAATCAGCCCAAGCGATTGGCGCAAGGGCGTGGCTTATACCATCGCCTTCGCCGTGCTCGGGGTGGCCGTGCCGAACCTCATCGGTAACGACAGGCACAGCCCACACGCATTCACCGAAGAGCAGATGGGCCCCTTCAGCGTCCCGGCCGATATCGCCATCAACTAACGACGGCACCGCGGATCTCTTGAGACGGCACGCTCCGCCATTGTGAGATCGGTTGCGGGGAAGGGTGATCGGGCTACTTCGACCGCAGACTTAACAAAGACGATCGAAGGAGAGTCAATGCAAGTCATGATGGTGGGTGCGACAGGACGTCATGCGCACTGGGTACTGGAGGAGTTGCTCGCGCGTGGTGTTACCGTGCGTGCTCTGGTGCGCACCGAAGAGTCAGCGGAGATTGCGCGAAGAAACGGTGCCAGTGAAGCGGTGATCGGCGACCTCAACGATCCCGAGAGCCTGGCTGGGGCGGTCGACGGCATGGAGGGCGTATTTCATATCGGACCGGGCTTTGCGCCGGACGAGGCCGCCATGGGCGTGGCGATGGTCGACGCCGCACGGCGAGCAGGCGTGCGAAAGTTTGTGTTCTCTGGTGTCATTCATCCCGCCATCACGGCGATGGTCAATCACGCCGCCAAACTGCCCGTCGAGGAAGCGCTCTACACGTCGGGAATGGATTTCACCGTCTTGCAGCCGGCGGTGTTCATGCAGAACCTGGAAATGAACTGGGACGAGATCATAAACCGGGGGCGGTTATCGATGCCGTATTCGGTGTCGTCCAAGTTGTGTTGGGTCGACTATCGCGACGTCGCCGAGGTCGCGGCGATGGCGATGGTCGGTGATGAGCTCAGCTACGGCACTTTTGAACTGTGCGCTCCGGGCCTGCTCGATTTAACGGAGATCGCGGCCATCGCCAGCAGCGCCCTCGGTCGACAAGTCGACGCCAACGAAACATCCTCCGGGCAAATCGCGTCCTGGCTGCCGGAAGGTCGGTTACGCGACGGGATGAGCAGAATGATCGCCCACTACGACAATTACGGCTTACCCGGCGGCAACCCACTGACGTTGCGCGCCATACTCGGGCGCGAGCCTCGCACTCTTCGCGATTTCTTCCATGAACGGGCATCGCGGTGAGAGGTAGACCTTAGCGAGCACGACATCCCGACGGCCAGGGTGCTGCGGTGGATCGGCGTGTGAAGCGCCGGTGCACGGTCGGCGATCAGGACCGGGCCGTCATTGTGGGTCCGTGCCGCGGCGTTGAACCGCTGCACGGGTGCGGCCATGTCCAATGAGTAGTGGGGCGGACCGTGTTGTAGTACCGGCACCATTCGTCGAGGGCTTGTTGGGCGGTCTTCAGCGACGTGAAAGGCCC
>DASQRI010000260.1:0-8926 GCA_035642975.1 Mycobacterium sp. | reverse complement strand
GACGACGCCGGGGCGCATCCTTTCCATCGGTCTGGTCTTGGCAATCCTCGGCGGGCTCAGCGCGTTCGCCACCTCGACCACCATCAACCAGCGACAGCGTGCGCTGACCACCGTGTTGAGCCATACCGAGCCGTTGGCGTTCGCGGCCGGCCGCCTCTACACCACGCTGTCGGTCGCCGACGCGGCAGCCGCGACCGCGTTCATCGCCCAGGCCGAGCCGCGCACCGTGCGCCAGCGCTACGAGCAGGCGATCACCGACGCGGCGGTGGCCGTGACCAGGGCGTCGAGCGGGTTGACCGACGAGCCACTGGTACAGCTACTCGGGCGGATCAACGCCGAGTTGGCGGTGTACACCGGCCTGATCGAGATCGCGCGGACCAACAACCGGGCCGGTAACCCAGTTGGGTCGTCGTATCTGTCCGAGGCGTCCTCGCTGATGCAGTCGGCGATCCTGCCCGATGCACAGCAGCTTTACAGCGAGACGTCGGAACGGGTGGACACCGAAACCACGGCATCGACGCAGATTCCGGCCCCGGTGATCCTCGTCGTTCTCGCCACGGCGATCTTTGGCGCCTTCTCGCACCGCTGGCTGGCCCGTCACACCAATCGGCGGATCAACCCCGGTCTTGTCGCCGGTGCGCTCGCAATTCTCGTTATGGTGGTATGGGTGGGGACCGCGCTTGCGATTTCCACCAGCAGCAGCCGCAGCGCCAAAGACACTGCGGCAGAGTCACTGAAGACCATCACCAACCTGTCCATCAGTGCGCAGCAGGCCCGTGCCGATGAGACGCTGTCACTGATCCGGCGCGGGGACGAAGAGGTCCGCAAGCAGTCCTTCTACGAACGCATCGACGCCATGCACAAGCAGCTCGACGAATACCTCGCTCGACGCGACGCCGTCGACAAAGGCGACTTGCAGGGCGCCGACAAACTGCTGACCCAGTGGCGGCGGGCCGACGACCGGATCAACGCCTACATCTCGGTCGGCAATTACCGGGCCGCCACCCAGGTGGCAATCGGCAGCGGCGAGGACGACTCCACCCCGGCGTTCGACAAGCTCGACCATGCGCTGGTCAAAGCCATGGACCAGAGTCGCAATGAATTGCGCGACGACATCCTCAACGCGCGCCGCGGGCTGGCCGGCGCCACGGTGGGTGGCATCGTGCTCAGCTTGGGCGCGGCCCTCGCGGTCGCTCTCGGGTTGTGGCCCCGGCTGAGCGAGTACCGATGAGGACGCGCCCGGCCCGGATCCTGAGCGTCGCCCTGGCGATCGGCAGGGGTATCTGGTGGCGACCCGCTGCGCGCGGCTTCGCCGCGCTGGCGATCGCCACGGTCCTGGGCGGGTGCAGCCAGTCGGATGCGATGGTCGTGGCGCCGGCGCCGACGCTGCCGCCGCCCACACCGGCCGGTATGCAGGAGATGCCGCCGCAGCCGCCGCTGCCGCCGGACAAGAGCGCCGACGACTGCGATCCCACCGCCAGCCTGCGCCCGTTCAACAACCCGGCCGACGCCGACGCCGCGGTGGCCAGCATCCGTGCCCGCGGCAGGCTGATCGTCGGCCTGGACATCGGCAGCAACCTGTTCAGCTTCCGCGACCCGATCACCGGTGAAATCGTCGGCTTCGATGTCGACATCGCCGGCGAGGTGGCCCGCGACATCTTCGGCACCCCATCGCAAGTCGAGTATCGAATCCTGTCGTCCGACGAACGCGTCACCGCGCTGCAGAAGGCGAAAGTCGACATCGTCGTCAAGACCATGACCATTACCTGCGAGCGACGCAAGCAGGTCAACTTCTCCACCGTCTACCTCGACGCCACCCAGCGCATACTGGCGCCGCGCGACTCCCCGATCACCAAGCCGTCGGACCTTTCCGGCAAACGGGTCTGCGTGGCGAAGGGCACCACATCGCTGCACCGGATCCGCGAGATCGCGCCGGCGCCGATCGTGGCTGAGGTGGTCAACTGGGCCGACTGTCTGGTGACGCTGCAGCAGCGCCAAGTCGACGCGGTCAGCACCGATGACTCCATCCTGGCCGGGCTGGTTTCGCAAGACCCCTACTTGCACATCGTCGGACCCAACATGGGCACCCAGCCCTACGGGATCGGGGTTCAGCTGGACAACACCGGGCTGGTTCGTTTCGTCAACGGCACCCTGGAACGCATCCGGCGGGACGGCACCTGGAATGCGTTGTACCGCAAGTGGTTAACGGTGCTCGGTCTCGCGCCGGCCCCGCCGAGCCCGAGGTACGTGGACTGATGGCCCGGCAACCGGTGGATCCGGAACGCCAGGGTGCCGACGACGGCGCGCAGGAAGGCGAAGCCGCTCCGGGTAACCAGCCCGTCGAGGAGATGGTGGACTCGTCCGCACAGAGCCGTCCAGGGGCCACCCAGGCCATCTTCCGGCCCGACTTCGACGATGACGACGACGAAGACGCGCTGCTGCACATCGCTGAAACCGAGCCGCAAGAACGGACGAAGCCGGCGGTGCGGGCGCCGGTCCGACGACTAGGCGGCGGCCTTGTCGAGATTCCCCGGGTGCCCGACATCGATCCGCTCGAAGCATTGATGCCCAATCCGGTTGTGCCGGAATCAAAACGGTTCTGCTGGAACTGCGGGCGGCCGGTGGGCCGATCCAGCAAGGATGGCCAGGCGCTTTCGGAGGGCTGGTGCCCGTATTGCGGAAGCCCGTATTCGTTCCTGCCGCAACTGAGTCCAGGGCGCATGGTCGCCGGCCAGTACCTCATCAAGGGCTGCATCGCGCACGGCGGGCTGGGCTGGGTGTACCTGGCGCTGGACCGAAACGTCAACGATCGTCCGGTGGTGCTCAAAGGTTTGGTGCATTCCGGCGACGCTGAGGCCCAGGCGATCGCCATGGCCGAGCGGCGATTTCTCGCCGAGGTGGTGCATCCCTCGATCGTGCAGATCTTCAACTTCGTCGAGCACACCGACCGCCATGGCGAACCCGTCGGTTACATCGTCATGGAGTACGTCGGTGGGCAATCGCTCAAACGCCGCGAGGGCGGTAGGCTGCCCGTCGCCGAAGCCATCGCTTACGTGCTGGAAATACTTCCGGCACTGAGCTATTTGCATTCCATCGGTTTGGTCTACAACGACCTCAAGCCGGAAAACATCATGCTCACCGAAGAGCAGCTCAAGCTGATCGACCTGGGCGCCGTATCGCGGATCAACTCGTTCGGCTACCTCTACGGCACACCGGGTTACCAGGCACCCGAGATCGTGCGGACCGGTCCGACGGTGGCCAGCGACATCTACACAGTCGGGCGCACACTGGCGGCGCTGACGTTGAAGTTACGTGCCCGCGGCGGCCGCTACGTCGACGGGCTTCCCGAAGACGACCCGGTGTTGACCAAGTACGACTCGTTCGGCCGGTTGTTGCGTCGCGCCATCGATCCGGATCCGCGGCGGCGGTTCGCCAGCGCCGAGGAGATGTCCGGGCAGCTGTCCGGTGTGCTGCGCGAGGTGGTCGCCCAGGACACCGGTGTGCGACGGCCGGGCTTGTCGTCGATCTTCTCCCGCACCCGCTCGACGTTCGGGGAAGACCTGTTGGTCGCGCATACCGACGTATACCTCGACGGCGCAGTGCATTCGGAGAAGCTGACCGCCAAGGAAATCGTTATCGCGCTGCAGGTGCCACTGGTCGACCCGGCTGACGTCGCTGCGCCGCTGCTGCAGGCGACCGTGTTGTCTCAACCCGTGCAGACGCTGGATTCGCTGCGCGCGTTCCGCCACGGCGCAATGGATTCCGACGACATCGACTTGTCGGAGTCGGTCGAGCTACCGCTGATGGAGGTGCGGGCGCTGCTTGACCTCGGCGACGTCGCCAAGGCCAACCGCAAACTCGACGACCTGGCCGATCGGGTCGGCTGGCGGTGGCGGCTGGTTTGGTACCGCGCGGTCTCAGAACTGCTCACCGGCGACTACGACTCGGCCATTAAACATTTCAGCGAGGTGCTGGACACCTTCCCTGGTGAGTTAGCGCCGAAGATGGCCCTGGCGGCGACCGCCGAATTGGCCAGCAGCTCAGACGAACACAAGTACTACGAAGCGGTGTGGAACACCGACGATGGGGTGATATCGGCGGCCTTTGGCCTGGCCAGGGCGCAGTCCGTCGAAGGGGATCGGGCCGGCGCGGTACGCACTCTCGACGAAGTACCCGCTACCTCAAGGCATTTCACCACCGCGCGACTGACCAGTGCGGTAACCCTGCTGTCCGGCCGGTCGGTAAGCGAAATCAGCGAAGAACAGATCCGCGACGCCGCCCGGCGGGTGGAGGCCCTGCCGCCGACCGAGCCACGGGTACTGCAGATCCGTGCCCTGGTGCTGGGCAGCGCGTTGGACTGGCTGGGAGAACACGAGGCCAGCACCAACCACATCCTCGGCTTCCCGTTCACCGAACACGGCCTACGGCTCGGGGTCGAGGCTTCGCTGCGGGGGCTGGCCCGTGCAGCGCCGACCCAGGCACACCGCTACACGCTGGTCGACATGGCCAACCGGGTGCGGCCCACCAGCACGTTCTAGATGCAGCAAGCCGCGGTCTCGCCCTTCGCCCATCGAGCGTGCGTCCTGGGCGAAAGAATCGCCGAGATCCCGCCCAGGCCGCACAGTCAACGCCGTCAGCGCACACTTGAACTCCGACTCCGCAACGCCTGCCGTACCCGTCGCACAATATCGACGGCGTGGTCTTCGGCGATCACTCGAATCACTACCCAGCCCAGTCGTTGCAAGATCTCTAGCCGCCGGACATCCTTGACGTACTGCCACCGGTCGGTCCGGTGTTGGTCGCCGTCGTATTCGACGGCCACCATGAACTCCGACCACCCCATGTCGAGGTAAAACGTCGTGTCGTTGGTCTTTACTGAAATCTGCGTCTCCGGCCGGGGGAAGCCAGCTTGGACAAGCAGTAGCCGTAGATAGGTCTCCTTGGGCGACTGTGCGCCAGCATCAACCATGTCCAGCACGTTGTGCAGCTGGCACAGGCCCCGCGCGTGGGGGTGGCGGTTAGCCAGCGCCGCAACATCATCAACCTGAAAACCGGTGGCGTGCGCTAATGCATCCAATTGTGCAACCGCCGAACGGAGGGTACCTCGTCGGCCAAGATCGAACGCGGTCCGCTCTGGTGTGGTGACCGCGCGCCCGGCGAGGGTCTGTACCTCGTCGTCGGGTAGCCTCGCGCGTCGAGTCACCACGCCCGGCGGCGTGCGCGCGTTGGGGTGAATCAACTCCACCGCAACGTCTTTATTGATCCAATTCGCCCCGTGCAGTGTGGCGGCGGCCGCCCCAGCGATGGTTGCCTGACGGCCCGACCATAGCCAGGCCGCAGTTATGCGCTGTTCCAAGGACAGTTGGACGTGCTTGCGCACATAAACGTTCGGGCACACCGCTCGGTAGTGCGTTCGCAATTTGTGCCGGTTGAGGGCGCCCCGCGTTAGTGCCTCGCTGCCGATGAACGGTTCTGCCGACTCCGCCATTCGAAAACAATCGCACGCCGCCAGGCTCCGAACCGTGCCTGAATCCACAGCTGCCGCGCCGGCAATTTCAGCAAATCCTCAGCCAAGCGAAACCACCTTGTAAGCAGCGGCGCAAGCGAATCGCAAGAAAATTCGGGCACAGTTAAGCCATGGCCGGCCAGTCGAGTGGGTGGATCACCACCGCGCGCGTGCTGCGCCGGGTCGGATTCGGAGTGACCGGCCCGCAGGTCGACGCCGTGGCCGCGCAAAACTGGTCAAAATACGTCGACACCGCGCTCGGTGCAGACCCCGAAGCGGATCCGGGCGCACGGGCGACGCCGATGCCGACGCTGCCCATCCTGCGCGGCCCCGGCAAGGGCACGGCTGTGGCGGACCGTAAAGAGTTCAACCACCAACTGTCGGGGCAGATGGACGAGTTGTCGGATTGGTGGTTGCGCCGAATGGTCGCCATCCGGCAGCCGGTCCACGAGAAGCTTACACTGTTGTGGCACAACCACTTTGCCACCTCCGCGCAGAAGGTGCGGGCCGCGTCGCATATGGCTGCGCAGAACCAGAAACTGCGCGGCATGTCCCTCGGCGATTTCCGCACGCTCGCCTACGCCATGTTGACCGACGCGGCGATGCTGCACTGGTTGGATGCGCAGACCAATACCGCCAAAGCGCCCAACGAAAACCTGGCACGGGAGTTCATGGAGCTCTTCACGCTCGGGCATGGCAACGGATACACCGAAGACGATGTGCGCCAAGGAGCCCGCGCGCTGACCGGATGGGTCATTCGGCCAACTGGCCAGACGATGATGGCGCCCAAGCGCCACGACCACACGGCAAAAACCATTTTCGGGGTCACCAATAACTTCGACGCGGCGGGATTCTGTGACACGGTGTTGGCCCAGCCGAAATCACCGCAGTACATCGCCGGACGGCTGTGGCAGCAGTTGGCGTCCGACACCGAACCGTCGCCACAGGCGCTTGACCGCTTCGTGAGCGCCTATGGCCCCCGCCGCGACCTGCGGGCGCTGACTCGGGCGATCCTCACCGACGACGACTTCGTCAACAACCCGGCCGCGATCGTCAACACACCGGTCGAGTGGCTGGTCGGGGTGGTCCGGACACTAGGTGTTCCCATCGACAGTCCGGCGCGGATGAAGATGGTCAACACCACGCTGCATGCGCTGGGCCAGCGACCCTTTTACCCACCGGACGTCGGCGGATGGCCACACGGCCGGGTCTGGATGTCGACCGCCAGCGCCGACGTGCGAATGCGCGCCGCGAGTCAATTGGCCCGCGCCGGTGATCTGTCCACCATCGAGGACGCCGCCGAGGATGACCGGATCGACGCTGTCGGCTACCTGATCGGGGTCGGCGCATGGTCGGACCGGACTGTCGCGGCGCTGCAGCCGTTGGCGCGCAAGCCAGTTCAGCTGGTCGCCGCAGCCGTCAATACGCCCGAATACCTGACGTCTTAGCGAGTATGCCGATGCCTGAATTGAATCGCCGCAAGTTCCTGATCGCCAGCGCGGGCCTCAGCGCAGCCGGTCTGCTGTCGAGTGCGTGCGCCGTCAGCTGGCCCGACCTGATGCGGGAGGCCCAGCAGCGACCCCTCGCCGAGGGCAGCGGTGTGCTGGTAATCCTCACGATGTACGGCGGCAACGACGGCATCAACACCGTCATTCCCTACGCCGACAACGCTTACCACGACGCCCGGCCCGAACTGGCCTATGCCCCAGGCGACGTACTGCACTTGGACGACCAACTTGGGCTGAACCCGGCACTCAAAGGCCTTGCTGCGCAATGGAACAACCGCAAGCTGGCGATTGTGCGCGGCGTGAGCTATCCCCGGCCCGACCACAGCCACTTCCGGTCGATGGACATCTGGCAGACCGCCTCACCGTCCGAACCCGTCCCGACCGGCTGGATCGGACGCTGGCTGGATGCCACCGGCGACGACCCGCTACGCGCGGTCAGTATCGGCTCGGTCCTGCCACCGCTCGTCGTTGGCGAAAAGTGCACGGCGGCCGCCCTCACGGCGTCGGAAAAGCCCGAGTCCGCCGACAAATTCGCCACGACGATGAAGGCGCTGGGCACCGACGACCCCAACGACACCCCGGCGATGGCCGCGGTGTGTGACGCCTATCGCGCCACCCGCACCACCGACACGACGTTCGGCGCGATCAAGCCATCCGGCGAAAAGGGCGGGAAAGGCGAAAACCACAACTCGCTGGCCGGCCAGCTCAGCATGGTGGCGGCGGCGGTGAAGGCCGGGGTGCCGACTCGGGTGTACGCGGTGCAGCTGGGCGGATTCGACACGCACGCCGACGAGAAGGGTACGCAGCAGCGTCAGCTGCAGACCTTGGACGAGGCCGTTACCCCGTTCCTGCAGCAGATGGCCGGTGACCGGTACGGCAAAAACGTCGTTCTGCTTGCGTATTCGGAGTTCGGCCGACGGGTGAAGGCGAATGCCTCGCAGGGCACCGATCACGGCACCGCCGGCCCGGTGTTCGTCGCCGGAGCGCCGGTCAAGGGCGGGTTCTACGGCGACGAACCCAGCCTCACCGATCTCGACAACGGCGATCTCAAGCCCACCACGGACTTCCGGGACGTCTACTCCGAGCTGCTGTCCACGACGCTTCAGACCGACCCCGCACCGTCGGTCGGGTCCGGTCGGCGCAGCCTGGGCTTCCTCTGAGGCAGACCGGCGTCGAGATCGGCGCGACTACCGGTACATTCGTGCGTCGATGAGCCATCGCGTCCCGACCTCTCAGGTTTGGTTCAGGACCTGGGCGCTCCCTCTTCTATCAACCTTGGTATTACCAGCGTCTCCCTTAGCTCCATCGTTGGCGACTTGTTCGGCAGCTCTTCGACCGTGAGCGCCGACGGCATCGTCGACGACGTCCTCAATGCCCTGGGCGTCACCACCAGCTCCGGCTCCATCAGCCTCGATCAGATCCTCAGCGCCCTGGGGATCACCAGCAGTTCCAGCATTGATCTGAACGACGTCCTCACCGACCTCGGTTTCCCCGCCAATGGCGGTATCACCCTCGGTGACGTGCTGAGCCTCTTCAACCTCACCGACAGTTCGACGATCCCGTTGCCATCGGTGTCGATCGACAGCCTGCTCAGCGACCTGAAGATCGACCCCAACGAAAATCTCTTGACTCTCTTGGGGATCCCCAGCACGCTGACCCTGAGCCCCACCTTCGACTTGACCGGGGGCCCAGTCGCGACCGACATCGACGACGTGGCGAAGGACTTCTTGGCACCGCGCGGCGTGGTCAGCCGATCGCTCGCAGACAGTCGCGGGCGATGGCCAGCTCTTCGTTGGTGGGGACCACCAGCACGGTGATCGGCGAGGTGTCAGCCGAAATCCGCCGAGCGCCATTGGCGGACTGTGAGTTTCGCTGCTCGTCGACTTCGATGCCCAACGCCGCCAGCCCGCTC
>DASQRI010000259.1:0-8505 GCA_035642975.1 Mycobacterium sp. | reverse complement strand
ATCAAGGTGAGCGCTGGTGGCTGAGGACGACTCGATCATCGACAGGGGCGTCGGCGAAGCCGACCACCTGCAGCGGTTGTGGACGCCCTATCGGATGAGCTACCTCGCTGAAGGGCCGTTGAAGCAGGACCGCAGCGACCGCGCGCAGCCGTTCAGCGACATTCCGCAGCTGCCCGACGAGGACGGCCTGGTGGTGGCCCGCGGCGAGCTGGTCTACGCCGTGCTCAACCTCTACCCGTACAACCCGGGCCACTTGATGGTGGTGCCTTACCGGCGGGTCTCGGAACTCGAAGATCTCACCGACAAGGAGACCGCCGAGCTGATGGCCTTCACGCAGAAGGCGATTCGGGTCATCAAGAATGTGTCCCGGCCGCACGGCTTCAACGTCGGGTTGAACTTGGGGGAGTCGGCGGGCGGCTCGCTGGCCGAACACCTGCATGTGCATGTGGTGCCGCGATGGGGCGGGGACGCCAACTTCATCACGATC
This sequence comes from Mycobacterium sp., assembly GCA_035642975.1. Lineage (GTDB taxonomy): Bacteria > Actinomycetota > Actinomycetes > Mycobacteriales > Mycobacteriaceae > Mycobacterium. Next base: position 8,018 of record DASQRI010000259.1, on the reverse strand, counting down.
ATCGGCGACTCCAAGGTCATCCCGCAGCTGCTGCGCGACACCCGCCGCCTGCTGGCCACCGAGTGGGAAAAGCAATCGTGAGCAGGCTTTTGTCCCGCAAGGGAGTAGCGCGGGTCACCGGACCGGTGGCCCGGGCGTTCCTGCGCGCTGGCTTCACCGCGGACGGGGTCACCATCATCGCCACCGCCGCCGCGGTGCTGGCCGCGCTGACGCTGTTTCCCGTTGGCCGGCTGTTCGCCGGCACCGTCGTGATCACGTTCTTCGTCATGTTCGACATGGTCGACGGGGCCATGGCGCGAGAAAGCGGTGGCGGCACCCGTTTTGGGGCCGTGCTGGATGCCACCTGCGACCGCATCAGCGACGGCGCGGTGTTCTGCGGGCTGGCGTGGTGGGCGGCGTTCGGACTGCACAGCCGGTCGTTGGTGGTGGCGACGCTGATCTGCCTGGTCACCTCGCAGGTGATCTCCTACGTCAAGGCGCGCGCTGAAGCCAGTGGGCTGCGTGGTGACGGCGGCTTGATCGAACGGCCGGAACGGCTGATCATCGTGCTTGTCGGGGCGGGACTTTCGGACCTGCCATTCTTCCCGCTGCCGTTGGCGCTGCCGGTGGCGATGTGGGTGTTGGCCGTGGCCAGCTTGGTCACCTGCGCTCAGCGATTGCACACCGTGCGGCGCTCGGCTGGCGCGGCCGATCCGATGCCCCCGACCGGCGAGCAGGGTCGGGTTCAGCCGGGGAAGCCGGGAAAGAGCGAGTCGTGATCGTTCCAGCGGGCCTGAAACTGCCCGGAGCCGACGGGCTTTCGCTGGGTGGCCGAATGGCCGACTGGGGCTATGCGACCGGGTGGCTGGCGGTGCGTGCGATGCCGGAATTCGCCGCGCGCAACGCGTTCGACGCCGCAGCGCGTTATGCGTCCCGCAACGGGGGACCGGACCAGTTGCGCAAAAACCTCGCGCGCGTCATCGGCGTAGCGCCGAAGGAGGTCCCCGGCAGCCTGATGCGCGCGTCGCTGGAGTCCTATGCCCGCTACTGGCGGGAGGCGTTCCGGCTGCCGACGATGGATCACCACGCGCTCGGCGAGCGGCTCGCCGAACACGTTGAAGGCGACGAGCACCTCGACGCGGCGCTGGCCGACGGCCGCGGCGCCGTCATGGCGTTGCCGCACAGCGGAAACTGGGACATGGCCGGGGTGTGGCTGGTCCAGACGCACGGCAGATTCACCACCGTCGCCGAACGGCTCAAACCCGAGTCGCTGTACCGGCGGTTCATCGACTACCGGGAAAGCCTCGGATTCGAGGTGATACCACTGTCCGGCGGCGAACAACCACCGTTCCCGTTGCTCGGCCAGCGACTCTTGGACAACAAGCCCGTGTGTCTGATGGCCGAGCGCGACCTCAGCCGCAGCGGAGTTCAGGTCGACTTCTTCGGCGAACCGACCAGGATGCCGGCCGGATCGGCGAAGCTGGCGATCAAAACCGGGGCGGCGCTGCTGCCCGTGCATTGCTGGTACGACGGCGACGAGTGTCGAATCACGTTCTGCCCGCCGCTGGACTGCGCCAGCGCTGACGTCGGCGTCGTCACCCAGGCGCTGGCTGACGTCTTTGCGCGCAACATCGCCAAGCATCCTGCCGACTGGCACATGCTTCAGCCGCAATGGCTAGCCGACCTGTCCGAAGAGCGACGGGCTCGATTGGCGGGCACCTGATGCGAATCGGCATGGTGTGTCCGTACTCGTTCGACGTGCCGGGCGGGGTGCAGTCGCATGTACTTCAGCTCGCCGGGGTGATGCGCGCTCGTGGTCAGAGCGTCAGCGTGCTGGCGCCAGCCTCGCCGCACGTGTCGTTGCCGGAATACGTGGTCTCCGCGGGCCGGGCCATCCCGATTCCCTACAACGGCTCGGTGGCCCGGCTCCAGTTCAGCCCGACCGTGCACGGCAAGGTCAGACGCTGGCTGGCCGAGGGCGACTTCGACGTGCTGCATCTCCACGAACCGAATGCGCCCAGCCTGTCGATGTGGGCGCTGCGGATCGCCGAGGGGCCCATCGTGGCCACCTTTCACACCTCGACCACAAAATCGTTGTCGCTGTCGGTCTTGGGGGGACTGCTGAAGCCCATGCACGAGAAGATCGTTGGCCGCATCGCGGTGTCCGACTTGGCCAGACGCTGGCAGATGGAAGCGTTGGGATCGGATGCGGTCGAGATTCCCAACGGTGTCGACGTGGCCTCGTTCGCCTCGGCGTCGCCGCTCGAGGGGTATCCGCGGCCCGGCAAGACGGTGCTGTTTTTGGGCCGTTACGACGAACCACGCAAGGGCATGGCCGTGTTGATCGACGCGCTGCCCAGGCTGGTCGAGCGCTATCCCGGACTTCAACTGCTGATCGTCGGGCGCGGTGACAAAGACGACTTGCGCGGCAAAGTCGGCGGATTGGCGGGTCACCTGCGCTTCCTCGGCCAAGTCGACGACGCCACCAAGGCATCGGCGCTGCGCAGCGCCGACGTCTACTGCGCGTCGCACACCGGCGGGGAGAGCTTCGGCATCGTGCTCGTAGAGGCAATGGCCGCCGGTGTCCCGGTGGTTGCCGGCGATCTGCATGCGTTCCGGCGGGTGCTGCGTAATGGCGAGGCCGGCCGGCTGGTGGCTGTCGACGACAGCGCTGCGCTTGCCGAAGGCCTGATCGCGGTCTTGGAGAACGACCCGCTGGCCAAACGCTACGCCGCGGCGGGCGCCGAGGCCGTCCGCCGCTACGACTGGTCGGTGGTGGCCAACCAGATCATGCGGGTCTACGAGACGGTCGCCGCGGCGGGCAGCAAGGTCGAGGTGGCGAGCTGATGTTCTGGACGATCGTGCTGATCACCGCCCTGGTGGTGCTGGTGCTGGTGCTGGTCGGGTTTGGCGCCTGGGGGTATCGCACGGCCAATCGGCTGGACCGGTTGCACGTGCGCTACGACCTGTCCTGGCAGGCCCTCGACGGCGCGCTGGGCCGCCGGGCCGTGGTGGCACGCGCGGTGGCGGCGAACGCATTCGGCGGCGGCTCGGAGGACGACGCCAAGCAGTTGGTGGAGCTGGCCGACGCGGCCGAGCGCGCCCCCCGGCGGACCCGCGAGGCATGTGAGAACAAGCTGTCGACCGCGCTGGCGATGGTCGATCCGGAGACGGTGCCGGCCGGGCTGATCGCGGAACTGGCGGACGCCGAAGCGCGGGTGCTGCTGGCCCGCCGATTTCACAACGACGCGGTCCGAGACACGCTGGCATTGCGCGAGAGGAGTTTGGTTCGGCTGCTCCGGTTGGGTGGAACTGCCGCGCTGCCAAGCTATTTCGAGATCGCCGAACGGTCGGATGCGCTACGCGATGCCGACGACCCGGCAGCCGACCGGCGCACCTCGGCGCGGGTGGTGCTGCTCGACGAAACCGGCGCGGTGCTGCTGTTGTGCGGATCTGACCCGGCGGCACCGGAGGGTCCGCGGTGGTGGTTCACGGTGGGAGGTCAGGTCGGCGACGGCGAGGCGTTGGCCCAGGCCGCGGCCCGCGAGCTGGCCGAGGAGACCGGTTTGCACGCCGACCCCGCCGACATGATCGGCCCGATCTGGCGTCGCGACGCGGTGTTCGACTTCAACGGCGCGGCCATTGACAGCGAGGAGTTCTTCTTCGTCCACCGCACCCGGCGGTTCGAGCCGTCCAGCGTGGGCCGGACCGAATTGGAAAGCCGCTACATCCACGGCCACCGCTGGTGTGACGCCGACGACATCGCCGCCCTGGCGGCGGCCGGGGAGACCGTGTACCCGATTCAGCTCTCCGAACTGCTCGCCGAGGCCGCCGCGCTGGCGGGGACACCGGCCCGGGCCCGCCAGCTGCAGTCCATCCGCTGACGTTTGTTGCGCGAGCAGACGCAAAAGCCCCCGCACGCGCGGCGTGTCGGGGGCTTTTACGTCTGCTCGCGCCCAAGGGAGGCGGGAATGAGTTGGGCGGCCGCGATGAAGCGCTCTAGCTCTCCGGCGATGTCGGCTCCGGTGGGCTGGTAAATCACCTCGGTGATGCCGTCGGCGGCGAAGGCCTGCAAGCGCTCATTCAGCTCCGGTGCGGTGCCGGTGAGCGTTGTGGTTGGAACGGCTTTCCAGCCGCCAGCGCCCCACACCTGCCGGTCGATGTCGTTGAGCGCAACCAGGTGATGATCGTGGATCGCGAAATGCCTTTCACCGGGGTCGATTTCGTTCACACTCTTCAGCCATACGTCTCCCGCGGGTAACGCGGTGACGTCGCCACCGAACTCATAGGCGGCGTGGTAGGCCAAGGCGTTTCCGGGTCCGGCGGCAGCCTGAACGCGGGACGAATCCAGTTCTTCGCCGTCGGTCAACACCGTCCCGTGCACGCCCAGGGCCGCCCAGCTGAAGTGCTTTGCGAAGCTTGTCTTGCCGTTCACGGTGAATAGCCCATCCGCTAAATCCAGCGCGACGGCAAGGCCGTTGGGCCCGAGCGCCGAGATCAACACCGGCACATCGACAGGCCGCTGCGGGGCGTGACCGTCCGGGTGCAACATCCGCATCCTTCCTCCCTGCCAGTCGACGGTCTCTCCGCGTAGCAGCCCGCGGAAGGTGCGCACATAGTCGGCCAGATAATTCCAGCCGGTGGGTTTGCCGCCGATCGCGCGGGCGCCGGCGAAGCCGGTTCCGAAGGCAACGGCCACCCTGCCGGGCGCTAATGCGGACAGGGTCGCCGCGCCGGAGGCATTCACCATCGGATGACGCAGGGTGGGCACCAGCACGCCCGGGCCGAGTCCGATCCGTTCGGTGCGCTGCGCGGCCAGGGCCAGGGCCATCCAAACGTCAGGTCCCTGCTGAGGTGTGTCGTGCAGCCAAGCCCGGCTGTAGCCGAGCTTTTCTGCGACAGCGATGTGCCTCGGTGAGTCCAACGATGTGGAGAATTGAGCCGAAATCTGCATGGTGGCGACCCTTCGTGATGGCGGGACCGGGGTATCCGGCGAGTCTTTGTAGACAGATCTGTCTAATGCGCCGGTGGGCCGTTCCATTCCCCGCCGGGTCGATCCGACGTTGGCGTGAGGCGGCTCACACCCTCCGGCGCTTGAATTGGGTAGACCTGTCTGTCTAATCTTTCATAGACCAGACAGACAGGTCTGGCAAGAAGTCAGGAGTGATCATGACCGCGAACATCGGATCCGGCACCGAGAACAGCCAGGGGCGCATCGCCTTAGTGACCGGAGCGACATCCGGCATCGGCCAGGCGGCGGCACTGGCCCTCGGCGACCAGGGTTACCGGGTGATCGTGCACGGTCGGGACGCCATACGCGGCGCCGAGACCGTCAAAGCGATCGAAGACCGCGGTGGGCAGGCCCGGTTTGTCGGCGGCGACCTGAGCGAGCCCGCCGACGTGGCCGGCTTGGTCGCCGAGGCCGGTCAGGTCGACGTGTTGATCAACAACGCCGGTTTCAGCTGGTTCGGGCCCACCGACGAACTGGACGACGCCACGTTCGACAAGCTGTTCGCCGCGAACGTGCGCGGTGCATACCAGCTGGTCGCAGCCTTGGCGCCGGCGATGGCGAAGCACGGCAGCGGCAGCATTGTCAGCGTCGACAGCATGGCCGGCCGCATCGGACTGTCGGGCGCCGCGGCCTATGGCGCGACCAAAGCGGCGCTGACGGCGATGAGTCGGGCGTGGGCGGCCGAATACAGCCCCCAGGGTGTGCGGGTGAACACCGTCGCGCCCGGACCGGCTTACACCGGAGGCGCCGAAGAGGAGCTCATCACCGGCCTGGGCGCCACCACTTTGCTCGGCCGCGCCGCACAACCGGAGGAGATCGCCGAGGTGATCGCGTTCTTGGCGTCCGACAAGGCCAGCTACATCACCGGAGCGGTGATCCCCGTCGACGGCGGCCGCAGCGCCGTCTGACCCTGCAATCTGAAGGGGACCGAACATGAGCGAGACTTACGTACCCAGCCCCAGCGAGCAGGTTCGAAACCAAGTGGCCCGCTACGAGGCCAGTAACGGCGCCGACGGCGGCACGCTGGAAGGCAAGCCGGTGGTCATCCTGACCACCACCGGCGCCCGCACCGGCGCGGTCCGGAAGAACCCGGTGATGCGTATTCCCTACGGCGACAAGTACATTGCGGTGGCCTCCGCCGCCGGCGCGGCGACGGACCCGGCCTGGTACCGCAACCTGACCGCGCACCCCGACCTGTGGGTGCAGGACGGCGCGGTCAAGCGGCAGCTGCGGGCCTGTGAGGTATTCGGCGAGGAGAAGACGAGGATGTGGGCGGTCGCCGAACAGTACTGGCCGCACTTCCCCGAATACCGGGCCAAAGCCGGAGACCGGGAGATTCCCGTCCTCGTCCTGGAGCCCGTCGGGCACGAGGAGACATGACCGCGAGGGAGCGGTTGCTCGCAGCAGCCGATGAACTGTTCTACGCCGAAGGCGTGCAAACGGTCGGCATCGACCGGGTGATCGAACACGCCGGCGTGGCCAAAGCGACGCTTTACAACACCTTCGGCAGCAAAGAGAAGTTAGTGCGGGCGTACCTCGATGGCCGTCACGCGGCCACCCTCGGCAGCATCCGGACGGCAATCGAATGTCACACCGATCCGCGTGCTCGCCTGCTGGCGGTGTTCGACGCCCAGGCCGAGCTTTTCGCCCGGCCCGACTTTCGCGGCTGCGCGTTCGTCACGGCCGCCGCAGAAGCGCCGGACGGCGGACTGATCGACAGTGCCGTCGGCGATTACCGCGCGGAAATCCGCGACCTGTTCTCCGAACTGGCCCGCCACGCGGGTGTGGCCGACCCGACGCCGCTGGCCCGTCAACTTCAACTTCTCTACGACGGCGCCGGCCTGTCCGCACAGATGGACGGCGATCGCCAGGCGGCAGCCATCGCCAAGGCGGCGGCCGAGGTCTTGTTGGACGCTGCGCTGCGCTGACGCGAACAAGGCCGTCGGCCGAAAATTGGCTGGTGGCCTGGCACTACACTGGGCTGGTACCCGGAGGACGACGAAAGGGCGAGAAGCAGTGGACAGCGCGGCGCACAACGGCACCGGGCGAACCGGAACGGCGCGGGTCAAGCGCGGCATGGCCGAGATGCTCAAGGGCGGCGTGATCATGGACGTCGTCACGCCGGAGCAGGCCCGCATCGCCGAGGGCGCCGGCGCCGTCGCGGTGATGGCGCTGGAGCGGGTGCCGGCCGATATCCGCGCGCAGGGCGGGGTGTCGCGGATGAGCGACCCCGACATGATCGAGGGCATCATCTCCGCGGTCACCATCCCGGTGATGGCCAAGGCCCGCATCGGGCACTTCGTTGAGGCGCAGATCCTGCAGAGCCTCGGCGTGGACTACGTCGACGAATCCGAGGTGCTCACCCCGGCCGACTACACCCACCACATCGACAAGTGGAAGTTCACCGTGCCGTTCGTCTGCGGCGCAACGAGTCTGGGTGAGGCGCTGCGGCGGATCAACGAGGGTGCGGCGATGATTCGCTCCAAAGGCGAGGCCGGCACCGGTGATGTGTCCAACGCGACCACGCACATGCGTGCCATCGGCGGAGAGATCCGGCGGCTGGGCTCACTGTCCGACGATGAATTATATGTGGCGGCAAAGGAATTGGCTGCGCCCTACGAACTCGTCGTCGAGGTCGCACGGGCCGGCAAGTTACCGGTCACCTTGTTCACCGCCGGCGGCATCGCCACCCCGGCCGACGCCGCGATGATGATGCAGCTCGGCGCCGAAGGGGTGTTCGTCGGATCGGGCATCTTCAAGTCCGGCGACCCGGCGCAGCGCGCCGCCGCGATCGTCAAGGCCACCACGTTCTACGACGACCCCGACGTGTTGGCCAAGGTGTCACGCGGACTCGGTGAGGCCATGGTCGGCATCAATGTGGAGGAGATCGCGACGCCGCATCGCCTGGCGCAGCGCGGCTGGTAAGAACGTCCCGTGTCGATCGAACAGATCCTCGACCTCGAGCAACTCGACGTCAACATCTATCGCGGCAGCGTGTTCAGCCCGGAATCGGGCTTCTTTCAGCGCA